>CALXJW010000020.1 GCA_944388725.1 uncultured Clostridia bacterium
TTTGGATATGTAAAAAAATATTTTGAAGAAAGACATATACCGGTTAATAAAGCAGAAATTACTAGAATATCAGTTGGATGTACAGGAATAAAAAGAACAACAGGACAACATCCAGGAGGAATAATAGTAGTTCCAAAAGGAAGAGAAATTTATGAATTTACACCAGTACAGCACCCAGCAGATGATCCTAATTCTGATATAATAACAACACACTTTGATTATCACTCAATAGATGGTAACTTATTAAAACTAGATATATTAGGACACGACGATCCAACAGTAATACGTATGTTACAAGACTTAACAGGAATAGCACCAACAGAAATACCATTAGATGATAAAGAAACAATGTCAATATTTAATTCAACAGAAGCATTAGGAGTTACACCAGAACAAATACATTCAGAAGTAGGAACATATGGAATACCAGAATATGGAACAAAATTTGCAAGAGGGATGCTTTTGGATACACATCCAACAACATTTGATGAATTAATACGTTTATCTGGATTATCACATGGTACAGATGTATGGCTTGGAAATGCACAAACATTAATAGAACAAGGGATTGTAACATTAAAAGAAGCAATATGTTGTCGTGATGATATAATGGTATTTTTAATGAAAAAAGGAGTACCACCAGATAAAGCATTTAAAATAATGGAAACAGTACGTAAAGGAAAAGCATTAAAAGATCCAGCAAAATGGGAAGAATTTAAAGCAATAATGAAAGAACATGATATACCAGATTGGTACATAAAATCATGTGAGAAAATAAAATACATGTTTCCAAAAGCACATGCTGCAGCCTATGTTACAAACGCATTCAGAATAGCATGGTTTAAAGTACACATTCCACTTGCATATTATGCAGCATATTATTCAATAAGGGCAAAAGCATTTGATGCAGAAGTAATGATAAATGGAAAAGAAAAAGTAAAAAATAAAATGAAAGAAATAGAAATGATGGGAAATGCCGCAACCCCTAAGGACAAAGATATGTATGATGACTTGGAAATAGTACTAGAAATGTATGAAAGAGGTTTGAAATTTTTACCAATTGATTTGTATAAATCACATGCAACAAAATTTCAAATAGAAGGAGATTATTTAAGACCACCTTTAAACAGTATAGCAGGATTAGGAAATGTAGCGGCAGAAAGTATATCAAGAGCAAGAGAAGAAGAAAAATTCATGTCAATAGATGATTTGAAAATAAGAGCAAAAATAGGAGACTCTGTTACAGAATTATTAAAACAATTTGGATGTTTAAATGGAATGAGCCAAAGTAATCAATTAAGTTTATTTGGATAATTAACATATTGGCACAAGGACGTTTTTTGTGGTATCAAAAAGAATGTCCACATGCCAAAAGGAGGATTTATATGTTTGAAAATTCGATTTCGATAGGAGAAATATTTACTTTAAAAAATATACTAATATATTTATTGATAATTAATATTATTGGATTTTATATGATGTGGTCAGATAAAAGAAGAGCTAAATGGGGAAAGTGGAGAATACCAGAACAAACACTATTTGTTGTAACTGCATTAGGGGGAGGAATAGGAACTATTGCAGGAATGTATACATTTAGACATAAAACAAAAAAATGGAAATTTACAATAGGATTACCAGTAATATTAATACTTGAAATTATTTTAGTAATAATATTTATGCTACCATAAAAATTAAAGACTGTCCCTAAAGTGAAAAATGAACAAAGGGGACAGTCTTTAAAATTCAAAATGCACAAAAAGGAACGTCCCTAATGTTCAAAATGCACAAAAGGGACACTCTTTGAAAAGTTACATAAAAAAACGAAAATGAATACAAATAAATGTAAAAAAAAACTATCAACAATCAATTGTGAATAAAGTGTGAAAAAAATGTGACTATTTAAAGTTATTCACAGAGTTTTCCACATTATCCACAACCTGTGGATAATAAAATCAAAATTATTTGTAAACCAAAAAGGAATACATAAAATAAAAACTGAATGATAATTCTAAAAATATAAAAAAAGCTTGCATAATAATTCATAAAATTATATAATATGGAAGAAAAATAAAAAATAGGAGAAATAGATGAATAAGACCAAGAGAAAGATATTTGAAACTTCAATGAAATTATTTGCAGAAAAAGGATATGATGCAACAAGTATAGAAGAAATAACAGCAACAGTAGGAGTTGCAAAAGGAACTTTATATTATCATTTTGCGAGTAAAGAAGAAATATTTAATTTTTTAATTGAAGAAGGAATAAAACTATTACAAAACAGTATAGATATAAAAACAGCAAAGCATAAAAATTATATTGACAAAATTAAGTCAATAGTTTTAATTCAAATAAAAATAGTTGCAAAATATGAAGATATTATAACAATTATATTAAGTCAATTTTGGGGTAAAGAAGATAGAAATAAAAAATGCCAAAGTCTTGTATATGAATATATAGGGCAAATAGAGAAAATTGTGCAAGAAGGAATTGAAAAAGGTGAAATAAAAAAAGGAGATCCAAGAGCAATTGCTTCAGAAATTTATGGACTAATATGTTCAACTCTTGTATATAAAAAAAGAGAAGCTCCTAATATGGATATAATGAAATTATATCATGAGTATGAAAACACACTAATAAAAGGTTTAAAAATAAAGTAAAGGATGAGGTAAAAATGGAAACAAAAACAAGAAAAATGAATTTTACAGATTTAAAAGATATGTTAAAACAATCAGGAGAAGCATATGGAGAAAGACCAGCATATATGTTTAAAACAGAAAAACCAGGAGAATTTAAAACAATAACACACAAAGAATTTAGAAATCAAATTAATCAATTAGGAACAGCTTTAATCCAAATGGGCTTAAAAGATAAAAGAATTGCGGTAATATCAGAAAATAGATATGAATGGGAACTTGCATATTTGTCTGTAGCAACAGGAACTGGAGTTGTGGTACCACTTGATAAAGCATTACCAAACAATGAATTAGAAAGTTTAATACTTCGTTCACAAGTAGAAGCAATATTTTATTCAAGTAAATATGATGAAATAATGAATGAATTACGCGAAAAGAAAAATACTAATTTGCAATATTTTATTTCAATGGACTTAGAAGAAAATACAAATGGAATATATTCTCAAAAACAACTTGTAGAAAAAGGTAAAAAACTAATCGAAGAAGGAAATAGAGAATTTATAGATGCAAAAATAGACAATGAAAAAATGGGAATAATGTTATTTACATCAGGAACTACAGCAATATCAAAAGCAGTAATGTTATCACATAAAAATATTGTTACAAATGTAATGGATATTTCACAAGTATTTGATTTAAATGAAAAAGATAGATTACTATCATTTTTACCATTACATCATGTATTTGAATGTACTGTTGGATTTTTATACCCAATATCAATTGGCGGATGTATATGCTTCTGTGAAGGCGTAAAACATATGGCAGATAATATAAAAGAATTTGAAATTACAGCAATGATATCTGTTCCAGCAGTATTTGATGTTATTTATAGGAAAGTAATGAAGGGAATTGAGAAAAAAGGAAAATTACCAGCTGTAAAAAAAGGTATAAAAATATCACAAACTTTATTAAAAGTTGGTCTAGATGTTAGAAAAAAAGTATTCCATGAAATTCATGATACACTTGGAGGAAAACTAAGACTAATGGTAGCTGGAGGAGCAGCATTTGATCCAGAAACAGAAAAAGGATTTAATGAACTAGGATTTAATGTAGTCCAAGGATATGGATTAACAGAAACATCACCAGTAATAGCAGCAGAAACACCAAAATGCAGAAGATTAGGATCAATAGGAAAAAAATTCCCAAGTGTTGAAGTAAAAATAGACAATCCAGATGAAGAAGGTGTTGGAGAATTAATGGCAAAAGGTGATTCCATAATGTTGGGATATTACGAAAATGAAGAAGCAACAAAAGCAACATTAGAACCAGATGGATGGATTCATACAGGAGATTTAGCAAAAATAGATAAAGATGGATTTATATATATTTCAGGAAGAAAGAAAAATGTTATTGTATTAAATAATGGTAAAAATGTATTTCCAGAAGAAATAGAAATCTTATTAAATAAAGTAGAAGGAATAAAAGAATCATTTGTATACGAAAAACGTGAAGAAGATGGAGATGTAAAAGTTTGCGTAAAAATTGTGTATGATAAGGAAATGATAAAAGAGCTTTATAATATAGAAGGTGAAGATAAAATTAGAGAATTCTTATGGGAAAAAGTAAAAGAAGTAAATAAATTAATGCCAAAATATAAATATGTAAGAGAGATGATTATAACAGAAGAAGAATTAATAAAAACAACAACATTAAAAATTAAAAGACATGAAGAAATGAAAAAAATATTTGGTAAAAATTAAGATGCAAGAACTTTAAGGAGCATTTTCCTTAAGGTTCTTTTTCTACAATTTGCACAATGGGTGCACAATGGGGACAGTCCTTAAAGTGCAAAATGCACAAAAGGGACACTCCTTATGTCAAAAAAACATTCAAAAACTTGTAATATTTTTGTAATAAAAATGTAATGAAAATGTAATGTAAAAAGCTATGAAAATGCTTGTAGTTTTACGGAAGATGGTGTATAATAAAAAAGAAATCAAATAGTTCACACATGAAAAGGAGGTATTTACAATGTCTAGAAAATCTGGCATAGTAAATGTTAGAATGGTTATCACAGAAGAAAAAATACTATCAAATATAGATAAAATACAAAAAATGATAAATCCAAATAGTAAAAAGCAAATTGTTCAATTAGAAGATGACACATATTTTAAAGATTTAATTGAATCAATAAAAGCTTATTTAATAGAATATCCAAAAAAGAAAAATTTTCCTATAAGCGTTTATAAAGCAGCTTACGGTCTAGTGGAATATGCAACAAATCAATTTGAAGAGAATACAAAAAAAGTTGAAGAATTAATAAAACAGAGAGAAGAAAATATAGTATTAGCTGGCAAATTAAGAGATTTAATAGATGCAGTAGAATTCAAAGATGAAAATTGGAAAAACAAAATTAAAGAAGCAGAAGGACAATTTTCAAATGATGTAATAGAAACATTAAAATTATTAGGAAAAGATAGAAATAGTGAAAGTCAAAACTATCAAGATGCTTTAAAACTTTTAAATGCAAGAGTAAATAATTTAGAAACAAATTTACACATAGAAATTGATATGGAAAGAATAGAGGATAGATCAAAAGCGTTAAGTTATATTGGAATAGAAGTAGCAGATGCTTTAAAAGTTATTCCAAAACCTATAGATACAGTAGAAGATAATGCTAGAGAAAAGATTGAAGAAGAACAAGTTGTATCACAAGTTGTTGCAATAGAAGAAAACAAAGAAGAAGAGAAACAACAAATTCAAGAATATCAAGAATCAATTACTTTTGATAAGAAACCATCTTTATGGCAAAAAATTAAAAATACTAAACTTGCTAGAGCTTTAACTTATGTGTTTAAAATTAAAATTAGGATCGAATTACCTAATGCCTTACCAGAAGGCAAAGGGGAATAATGTTTAAGTATTATTACTTTTTTGGGAGTAGAGTTAGTTAAAAAACTAACTCTATAAATTTTTAATCACTTTTTAAAGAAAATGGTAAAAATATCTTGACAAAATAAGAAAATGATATTAAAATATTATATGTGCTCACAAATGAGCTACAATATGGTGGATGTAGCGTAGTTGGTTAACGCGCCAGTTTGTGGCACTGGAGACCGTGGGTTCGAGTCCCATCTTCCACCCCATATGAACATTGGGCTGTAGCCAAGCGGTAAGGCACCAGACTTTGACTCTGGCATGCGCTAGTTCGAATCTAGCCAGCCCAACCAAAAAATCGTAGAAATTTAGAATGTTTTCTACGATTTTTTTTTGACCTTAGGGAAAACCTCCAGTTATGCTAGGGGATAATTATTGTGGATTATTTATTTGAAAATGAACAAAGGGGACAGTCCTTAAAGTTCGTTTTGCACAAAAGAGACATTCTTTATATAAGGACTGTCCCTTTTGTTCACTTGATTTTTTTATTGAAATTTGTTAATATATTTAAAACGAGGAGGTGGCATTATGCCAAATGTAATAGTAATTGGTGGAGGACCAGCAGGAATGATGGCAGCAATAACTGCTGCAGAAAATGGTAACAAAGTAACAATAATAGAAAAAATGCCATCATTTGGAAAAAAACTATTAATAACAGGTAAAGGGAGATGTAATATAACAAGCTCATTATATATGAGTGAATTTATAAAAAATACTCCAGGGAATGGAAAATTTTTATATAGTGCATTTCAAAACTTTACAAATGCAGACATAATAGAATTTTTGAAAAAACAAGGTTTAGAAGTAAAAGAAGAAAGAGGAAATAGAATATTTCCTGTGACAGATAAATCTATTGATGTATTAAATTGTTTCTTAAAAAAAATGGATGAATTAAAAATAAAATATAAACTTCATACAAAAGTAGAAAAAATATTAATAAAAAATCATGAAATTGTAGGAGTACAAACAGAAAGAGAAACAATAAAAGCAGATAGAGTCATTCTAGCAACAGGAGGAAAAAGCTATCCGTTAACAGGTTCTACAGGAGATGGATATAGAATGGCATCAGAGATAGGGCATATGATAGAAAAAATAAAGCCATCATTAGTGCCTTTAGAAGTTTACCAAAAAGAAACTTGTAAACAATTACAAGGCTTAAGTTTAAAAAATATAGAAATAAAACTTATTGATATGGATAAAAATAAAACGATATATGAAGATTTTGGAGAAATGATATTTACTCATTTTGGAATATCAGGACCAACAATATTAAGTGCATCTGCACATTTGATAAGATATAAAGATGTTGAATATTTATTAAAAAAGCAAAAAATTAAATTAGTTATAGATTTAAAACCTGCATTAACGGAAGAACAATTAGACGATAGAATTTTGCGTGATTTTAAAGAATTAAAAAATAAACAATTTAAAAACAGTTTAGATAAATTGTTGCCACAAAAAATGATACCAGTTATAGTACAATATTCGGAAATACATGAAGATAAAAAAGTAAATGAAATAACAAAAGAAGAAAGACGAAGATTGGTAGAATGTTTGAAAAAATTTGAAGTCAATATAAAAGGCTTTAGACCTGTTGAAGAAGCAATAGTGACGAGTGGAGGAATTAGTATAAAAGAAATAAATCCCAAAACAATGGAATCTAAATTAATAAAAGGACTTTATTTTGCAGGAGAAATTATAGATGTTGATGCATATACAGGTGGATTTAATTTACAAATAGCTTATTCAACAGGATATACTGCTGGAATGAATTGTGGACAAGAATAAAGGAGAAATATGAAAGAATATTATACAATATATAATGATGTACAAACGGAAATAACAGAAAAAAAGTCTAAATTTATAGCTAATATATATAAAGTAGAAAGTGTAGAACAAGCAGAAGAAAAAATAAAAAGCATCAAAAAGAAATATTTTGATGCGAAACATCATTGTATAGCATATAGAATACAAGATAATAATGGAATAATAGAAAAATTTAGTGATGATGGAGAACCTTCTGGAACAGCAGGAGCGCCTATGCTAACAATATTACAAAAAAATAATTTATGTAATGTTATAGTAATTGTAACTAGATATTTTGGAGGAATATTGCTTGGTACAGGAGGATTAGTAAGAGCATATTCAGATGTTACATTAAATGTAATAAAAGAAAGTATATTAGTAGAAAAAGTAGAAGGATTACAGATAAAATTGAAAACTAAATATTCAAATTTAGAGATATTTAAATATTATTGTAAAAAAAATAATATAAAAATAATAAATATTGAATATCAAGAAGAAATAATAATAAAAATTGAAATTGAAAAAGATAAAAAAGAAATATTTTTTAAAGATATAGAAGATAAAAAAATAAAAAATATAGAAATTTTAGAATTAGAAAACAGATATATAGAAAGAATTGTCGAAAAATGACAGTATGATGGAAAAAAATTCCAAAAAGCTCTTGAAATATTTTTCTTTAAGTATTATAATCACAATTGTAAAAAATTTACAGTTGAAAAAATAGGAGGAAAAAACATGAGAGAAAAAATCAGAGTTTTAATTGCAGACGACAATCAAGAATTTAGTATGACTTTAGCAACATATCTAAAAAGTCAAGAAGATATGGTGGTTGTAGGAAGAGCAAAAGATGGAAATGAGGCAATAGATATGATACCAAATCTAATGCCAGATGTAGTATTATTGGATGTGATAATGCCACACTTAGATGGAATAGGAGTTTTAGAAAATATTAATATGATGAGGATGAGTAAAAGACCAATTTGTATTATGTTATCAGCTGTAGGACAAGATAAAATCACACAAAGAGCTATAGAATTAGGAGCGGAATATTATGTTGTGAAACCATTTGATATTGAATTATTAATAACTCGAATAAGAGAGTTGAAAAATTACAAACCATCATCAAATAATAATTTTATATCAAGAGAAACAGCACAATCTAAAATACAATATATAGAAATATCAAAAGATAAAGTAAATGTGGAAGATAATTTGGAAGCATTAGTAACTAATATTATTCATGAAGTAGGAGTACCAGCTCATATAAAAGGATATCAATATTTAAGAGAAGCTATAATAATGGTAATAAATGATATTGATGTAATAAATCAAATTACTAAAAGTTTATATCCACAAATTGCAAATAAATTTGATACTACACCATCACGTGTAGAACGTGCAATTCGTCATGCAATAGAAGTTGCATGGGGACGTGGACAACAAGAAGTAGTAGAAAATATATTTGGATATACAATTTCAGCAGCAAAAGGAAAGCCTACAAATAGTGAATTTATAGCAATGATTGCTGATAAATTAAGATTAGAATTAAAAAGTGCATAAAAGAAGATAATAAATCTCCAAGATTTATTGATTAATATGAAAAATGTTAATTGGTAAATTTGGGGTATTTTTTTTAATATTGAAAATAAAAAATATAATATGTTATAATACAGTTACAAATGAAATCTAATATAAAAGTAAAATTATTTAAAGTAAATGGGAGGTAATATATGGACATAGTGATAGGTGGAAGTTATCATAAATTTTTAAAAGATATTAATAAATTACATGATAAATTAGAAAAAAGTGGTCATAGAGTTTTAGCTCCTATAAGGTGTGCAAGAGAAAGTAAAGTTGACAAAAAATATGATTATGTATTGTTTCAAGGAGAAGAAGAAGAAAATCCTATTGATGTACAGAACAGATTTATGGAAAAAATACATAATGCAGATGCATTTGTAGTATGCAATAAAAATGGTTATATGGGACAAACTGTTAGTTTGGAATTAGGTTGGGCTTTTGCTGCTATAAAAAATAATTATGGAAGATTAAAACAAATATATTTGACAGATACAATTACTTTGTTAAATACAATAAAAAGTAAAGGAAAAGTCTCATTGCAAGATATAGAAGATGATTCACAATTTCAATATTATAAAAAATGTTATGGTTCTGATGCAACTCCTACAGATTATCTAGAATTGATAGGATTACACATATTATTTTATGAATCATCTGGAGCTTTAAAGGTTGGTATAGGTGAATTGTTAAGTAAAGATAAAAGCCGAGATGAAGAAGGAAGGTAGAACGATATAAATAAGTATATATAATTAACAATACGAAATATTTAATACAATATATTGGAGAAATACTAATAATATCAAGATAATTGGCATAAAATTACTTTAGAGGTGATTTTATGCCAATTTCGTTAAGCAGTAAAAAGAAAATGAAAAATGCATTATTAGTAGTAATTTCAATATTTATATTATTAACATGTAGAGTGGGATATATACAATTTGCGATGGGCGGAGAATTAAGAGAAATGGCAAGTGCACAGCAGGCACAAAGTAGAAGCATAACAGCTAAAAGAGGAACAATATATGATAGTACTGGGAAATACATGTTAGCAGTAAGTTCAAGCACAGAAGCGGTGACAATTAATCCTACAAATATAGAAGAAGCAAATAAAGAGAAAGTAGCTAAAAAATTGAGCGAAATATTTGAATTAGATTATGATACGGTTTTAAAGAAAGTAAATAAAAATAGTTCAATAGAAACTATTATAAAAAAAGTAGACAAAGAAAAGACAGATGAATTAAGAGAATGGATGAATGAAACTGGCATAACTGCTGGTATTAATATAGATGAAGATTCAAAAAGATATTATCCATATGGAGATTTAGCAGCGCAGATAATAGGTTTTTGCGGAAGTGATAATCAGGGATTAGATGGTATAGAAGCCAAGTATGATGAAATATTAAAAGGAACAAATGGAAAAATAAAAAGGCAGACAAATGCGACAGGAGAAAGCTTGGGTTCAGAAGAATATGAAGCTGCAATTGATGGTGATAGTTTAGTTCTTACAATAGATATGACAATTCAATCCATTGTAGAAAAATATTTAGAAGAAGCATGTATTGATAATGAATGTACAGATGGAGGAAGTGTAATTGCAATGAATCCTAAGACTGGAGATATATTAGCTATGGCGACATATCCAAGCTATGATTTAAATACACCATATGAACCTAACACAGAAGAACTTAAAACAATGTGGGAGAACTTAACTAATAAAGAAAAAACAGAAGAATTACAAGGGATGTGGAGAAATAAAGCAATATCAGATACATATGAACCAGGTTCCGTTTTTAAGCTTATTACAGCTTCTGCAGCATTAGAAGAAGGAATAACAGATACAGATAATGAAGGAGAATTTGCTTGTACAGGAGGAATAGAGGTAGCGGGAGTCAGAATAAAATGCTGGAGATATTATAAACCACACGGGGCAGAAAGTTTAAGGCAAGCATTAATGAATTCTTGTAACCCTGTTTTTATAGGATTAGGACAAAAAATAGGAGTAACAAAATATTATGAATATTTAAGAAAGTTTGGATTGTTTTCTAAAACAGGAATAAATTTACCAGGAGAAGCAAATAGCATATTTATTAAAGAAGAAAAAGCAGGACCAGTTGAGCTTGCTACAATAAGTTTTGGGCAAAGATTTGAAATAACACCATTACAAATGATAACAGCGGTTTCTTCAATAGCTAATGATGGGGTATATATAAAACCAAGAATTGTTAAAAGTGTAATAGATAGTCAGACTGGAGAAGTTACAGAAATGCCTATTGAAACTGGGGAACAAGTAATTTCAAAAGAAAATGCTCAAAAAGTTTTAAATATGATGAATAGTGTAGTTTCAGAAGGGACAGGAAAAGGTGGTCAGGTTATAGGATATAATATTGGTGGAAAAACAGGGACTTCGGAAGATGGGGTAAATACAGGAAAATATGTGGCTTCTTTTTGTGGTGTTGCAGAAACAGATGATCCAAGATTGGTATTATTAATTACATTATATAATCCAACAGGAGAAGGTGGACATCAAGGTGGTGGAATTGCTGCGCCAGTTGCAGGACAGATATTAAGTGAAGTTTTGCCATATTTAGATAGTATGAAATAAAAATTTGGCTAGAGAAAACTAGAGATTTTGCCAATAAAAATAAAAAATAAAAAAATTTGCAAAAAAGTATTGACAAGATCTCTAAAACATAGTATACTAATCATTGTCGAAAGACATGGTCGCTTAGCTCAGCTGGGAGAGCATCTGCCTTACAAGCAGAGGGTCATAGGTTCGAGCCCTATAGCGACCACCATGTTTTACGGCCTGGTAGTTCAGTTGGTTAGAACGCTAGCCTGTCACGCTAGAGGTCGACGGTTCGAGCCCGTTCCAGGTCGCCATTTTTTTTATTTATGGCTTCATAGCTCAGTTGGTAGAGCAGAGGACTGAAAATCCTCGTGTCAGTGGTTCGATTCCACTTGAAGCCACCAAACAATAATTTGCACTAAAAAATTTGGAGTAGTTTATATTGCAGTGGCTACTTCTTTTTTGTGCCAAATACATTTGTTATTACTTTTCCTGTGTTAGTTACACTACTTATATCTAAATGTGTATCTAAATGTGCATATAAATTTGCAGTAGTATTATAATTAGAATGTCCAAGCCAAGCTTGAATTTCTTTCATATTTGCACCATTTTTCAAAAGAATACTAGCACAAGTATGTCTTAAATCGTGAAAACGAATAATCTTTAATTTTTTCTTTTTTTAGATACCAAGATGAAATTCAAGGTCCATTAATTTTACAAGTAAATAAAGCAATAGATTTAATATATCTTAAATATTTAAAAGCTCTAATCCATTACGAAGGAGTACAGAGAATAGATGAGTATATATTCCCCATTGAACGGATTTAGAGAAATTTTATTGAATAGTATCAATCATAAGCAGTATGAAGAAAATAATCCAATTCAAATTAGTATTTATGATGATAAAATGTATGTATGGAATGATGGCAAATTTCCTGATGAAATTGCTAAACAAGATTTATTTAAAAAACACTACTCGAAACCATATAATCCACTAATTGCTCAAACATTTTTTAAAGCTGGTTTTATTGAATCTTGGGGAAGGTGCTTTGAGAAAATAAAAAAAGAATGTGAAGAATATGGTTCACCACTTCCAGAAGTAGAAATTAAAAATGGTGGGGTTATGGTAAAATGTGTTCCTTCAAAAGTTTATATGGAATTATTAAATAAGATGAAAGAGAAAAATGTTCCAGAAAATGTCTCAGAAAACCTAAAAGAAATTGAAGAAGAAATAATGAAAAATATAGTTGATAATCCATATATTACTCAACAACAGATGGTTGATAAGTTAAATGTAAATAGAAAAACAATACAAAGAAGTTTAAATAGTTTAAAAGAAAAAAATATAATTGAAAGAATTGGCTCTGATAGAAAAGGCTCTTGGAGAATTTTATAAAATTTAAAATCTTATAGGAACCATATAAGCATAATTTTCAAAAGGTCATTCAAAAGACCATTTTGACCTTTTGAAAATTACTAAAAAGGAGCAAGAATATGTCAACAAAAACGAAATGTAAAAAATGTGGTAGGATAGCTGAAAGCAAATATAAACATGTTTTACAAAACTGTAAAGGAGATATTTTAATGGAACAAAAAACAAGTAAAAATACCAAATTATTATTAGTTATAAATACAATTAGAAAAATAATTGATATATTTTTAGGTCCTTTTTTAACAGCATATTTATTTAAAGTTGCAGTAGAAAATATTAAGATTATCTCTATATATAACATATTTTCATACATTGCAATAGCTATTATTGCCTTAATTATAGGAAGAATTTTAAAGAATAAGTATGAAATGCAAATATTTAGAATTGGTATGATTTCAAAATTTATTCAATTAGCAATTCTAAGTATATTAGGAGATAATGTTGTAAATTATATATGGATACTGGCTATAATTGCAGGATTCTCAACGGAAACTTGGTCTTTTCCATTAAACTTATTTTCATCAAGGCTAGTTTCAAATGATGAAAAAAAGAATTTTGTCGTATATAAAACAATTTTAAATAATTTAGTAAAAGTTTTAATACCATTTTTATTAGGCTCAATCATAACAGTGAAAAACTTTGAAACAACAGCAATGATAATATTAATATTATCATTTATACAAATACTTCTATCTTTCAAAATGAAATTTAAAAGGGAAAATAATAATGAAAATAAAAAACTAAATATAATTAAAGAAGTTAATCATATAAGAAACAATAAAAAGTTGCAAAGATTTTATATGATAAAATTCTTTAAAGGAATGGCATACGAAGGAGCATTAGACACAGCAGTAACTTTATTGATTATAATGTCTTTTAATTCTGATTTTAGTTTGGGAGTTATAACATCAATAATATCATTATTGGCTATGTTAAGTTCTTACGCATATAAAAGAATTAAAAATCAAGAGAAGATGAAGTTATTAATTATAGTATCATTTATAATAATTCTCATAAGTTCAATTATGTTAGTATTTATAACAAATCAATATACAATAGTTGGTTATAATCTAATATTTGCTTTCTTCTTACAATTTATTATGGTTGTAGAAGAAATACAAACTCTAAAGTTCACTAATAGTGATGTTATCAATGATTTAAACAGAGTTGAAACTTATGTGCTCTTAGAGATGTTTTTAAATGCAGGAAGGATAATAAGTTATATTTTACTGTTTATAGTAGGAATTTATAATAATTTATACTTACTTGAAATTCTAATTATATTTTTAGTAATATCAATTGGCGCAGAAACGATTAATTTAATTAAATTTAATAAAGAATAGGAGATAAATATATTATGAATATTGGAATCGACATAGAGGGAGTTTTAATAAATGATGATGATTATATTTTAGATTTTACTAGTAAATATTGTTCGAACACAATTTAAAAGGACTTTATAATGCTAATTTATATGAATATAGAAAATTAAACTGGGATGAAAATACAAGCAACGATTATAGAAAAAAATACTTTTTAAACTATGTAAAAAATGAACCAGCTAGAAAATTTGCAAGTGAAGTTATTAAAAAGTTAAGGTATGATGGAAATAGAATATTTATCATTTCTGCACGATATAAAACAGCTGAAAATGATAAAATAGGTAATGATAATATAAGAAAATGTACTTTAAATTGGTTAAGAAAAAATAAAATAGAATATGATAAAATTATATTTACAAAGCCACCTAAAGTAAATGAAATTCTAGAAAACCAAATTGATATAATGATTGAGGATTCGCCAACTGCCATTAACGAGCTAATAAAAGTAGTTAAAGTTTTATACTATGATACAAGGTATAATAGAGATATTAAACATGAAAATATTATTAGAGTATATAGTTGGTATGATATTTATATGAAAATAAACGAAATAATTTTAGGAGTAACAGATGAAAGAATACTTTTATAAAAAAGAATACAAATATATGTATGAAGTGCACCCCAAATTATTAGGCAAAAGTTTAATAATTTGGGTTCATTTTATATGTTTAACTATAAAAAATAATTATTGAAAATT
>CALXJW010000021.1 GCA_944388725.1 uncultured Clostridia bacterium
CCACAGGTGTGGATTTAAATTTACAATTTCCTGCGGGATGGACAAATGCTCGTGATATTAAATATTCACAGGGATATACTCAACCTGCACCTAGAGATTTTGTAGGATATGGCCCATTAACGGAACCGGAGTCTCTAGCAGTTTATAATTTTACACTTATGCATAATTTTAGATTAATTTTATCTTATCATTCTCAAGGAGAAGTAATTTACTGGCAATTTCAAAATTATAATCCTCCTGATGCTTTATATATTGGAAATGAATTTTCTAGAGTTAGTGGATATAGCTTAGAAAGTACACCTTATAATTCTAGTTTTGCTGGTTACAAAGATTGGTTTATTCAAGATTATAATCGTCCTGGTTATACAATTGAAGTTGGATTAGGAACTAATCCATTACCAATTTCTCAGTTTGATAAAATCTATTCTGATAATTTAGGAATTTTAGTTTTAGGAATGATTTTATAATTAAAATTTATTATTAAAATGATTTTAAATTTAAAGGACTGTCCCTTTTGTGCATTTTGCACTTTAAGGACTGTCCCCTTTGTGCATTTTTATTTCAAATTTTGTGATTCTCTTATTTTATTTCTTAATTTTTTATTACTATCTCTATATAAATTTATAAGTGGATCTAATTCATTTACATCTACATCTTTAACATCAATACTTCCTTTAGATAATTTTGTTTTTGTAGATATTGGTTCATAGTTATTAGTTTTATTTTCTCTAATTTTCTCTATCTTTTCTTTCTTCTTGCTTTTCTTGGTATTATTAAACATTTTAGAAAAAATATTTTTAAAATAATTTTTTATTTTTGTAGACATTTTTTCTTTTTTTACAATAATCCATTTATCTTCCAATTTACTATTCTCCTTCTTTTTTATCTTCTTTCTTTTGTTGTGTATTTTTTTCTTTTTTTATTTGTTCTTCCTTTTCTTTTAATTCTTTTTCTTCTATTACTAAACCTTCTAATTCTGCCCTTTTCATTTTTTCTTTAACTATATTATAATAATCTCCATTATGTTCTTGTCTTTGAATTCCATTTTCCTCATTTAGTAAATTAAGAATTTCATATCTTGATAATTTTTCTAAATCAAATTCTATATTTTGTGGAAATATATATGTTATACCTAATGTTTTTTGATTATTTTTACTCTCATCAAATATTTTATCTATTACATATATACCTTTATTGGGATATTCATACATTTTGTATCCTGTCAATACATCTGTACCATTTGATATTTTTACTTCTAATGATGATTCTTCAAAAAACTCTAGTCTACTTATTGCATTTAATTCTCTTACCTTGTCTTTATTATCGACTTTTTCTCCGTTTTCTATTGGTTCTAATTTCTTTTCTATTCTTTCGATTCTTTTGTTAACTTCAGCTTCTGTTTCTTCTTCGAAATACGTATTTTTTAATAATTTTATACAGTTCATTTGGCATAATTCTTTTTCTTCTATGTCTTTTGGATTTTTTTGTTTAAGGTCATTAAATTCTTGTAGTGCACTTTCTATCCTTCCTTGCCTAATATATAAGCTACCTAATAAGTTTCTTGCTTTTAATGTTATTGAGTCTAATTCTTTATTTTTCTCTGCTAATCCTTTACATTTCAAGCATATTTTTTCTGCCTTTCTTTCTGCTTCCACAGCTTCTAAATTTTGCTCATTTTCTCTTAAATTTTGAGCTTGTGCATCATATGCTTTTGCTAGTTCTATTAATACATATATATTATGTCTTTCATTTTCTACATTTATATCTTGTAATAAACATATTGCAAGTTCTAATAAATTATTTCTTAATTGTATTTTTGCATATTCCATGACAGCCCAAGAATATATCCATGTTCTTTTTTCTTTTGGATCATCTTTATATTTTTGTATTATAGAATTTAATAATTCTGATGCTTCTTTTTCATGCATATTTATTTCTACATAGCTTGCTCCCACTATTAGTCTAATTCTATCAGTGGCTTTAGGATTTAAAGCTTTATTTCCTAAATATTGTATTGCTTTAGCATATTTTCTTTCTCTAAATGCATTTACTCCTAATTCTATTTCTGTTAACTTTTTTGCTATATTTCTATCAATATATTTTCCTTTTCTTGTTGGGTGATTTTTATTTTTACATAATTTTATATTCATTTATTATCGGCCCTTTCTCGCCTCAAATTATATCATAATATAGTTTTTTTGTCTTTAATTTTTTAACTTTTTTAATTTATTTTCATATATTGTTTTAAGGAGGTAATTTTATGGGACTTACTTCATCTTCTACAGGTTCTAAAATTTTAACAAATAATTTAAACTTATTACAACAAGATAGTGATTTTACTGTAACCTTGGCGGGAAATCCTAATGTTGGCAAATCTACAGTTTTTAATGGACTTACTGGTTTAAATCAACATACTGGTAATTGGACAGGTAAAACTGTTAGTAATGCTGCCGGAAAATGTACATATTTAAATAAAAAATTTTTATTAGTTGATATTCCTGGAACTTATTCTATTATTTCTCATTCTAAAGAGGAGGAAATTGCTCGTGATTTTATTTGTTCTGGTGTTTCTGATGTTACAGTTGTAGTTGTTGATGCAACATGCTTAGAAAGAAATTTGAATTTAGTTTTCCAAATTATGGATATTACTCCTAATGTTATTGTCTGTGTTAATTTACTTGATGAAGCTAAAAAGAAAAAAATCAAAATAGATTTAGATTTATTATCCGAACTTCTTGGTGTCCCGGTTGTTGGTACAACTGCACGTAAGAAAAAAAGTTTAAATAATTTACTGGATACTATTTATAAAGTTTGTAATAATGAAATTGAAATCTTTGCGAAAAAAATAATTTATCCTGAAAATTGTTCTTTAAACGAAAAAGCTTCTTGTATTATGAAACAGTGTGAATATATTACTAATAAAGTATGTTCTTTCGAAAAAAGCGATTATCGTTCTTCTGATAAAAAAATCGATAAATTTCTTACTTCTAAAACTTTTGGTATTCCTATTATGATACTTTTTTTAGGGTTGATTTTTTGGATTACTATTATTGGTGCCAATTACCCTTCAAGTTTATTGTCTGAATTTTTTGGGAGTATTCAAGAAAAATTAATATATTGGGCAAATTATATAAATATGCCAAGTTGGCTTTCTAGTATGCTTATTTTAGGTGTTTATCAAACTGTGACTTGGATTGTTGCTGTTATGCTTCCTCCTATGGCGATTTTCTTTCCATTGTTTACTATTTTAGAAGATCTGGGTTATTTACCTCGTATTGCTTTTAATATGGATAAGTGCTTTAAAAAAGCATGTACTAATGGTAAGCAAATGATTACCATGTGCATGGGATTTGGTTGTAATGCCGCAGGAGTATGTGGATGTAAAATTATAGATTCACCTAGAGAAAGATTAATTGCAATTTTAACAAATGTTTTTGTACCTTGCAATGGTAGATTTCCTTTTTTAATAACAATTTCTACAATATTTATTGCTTCTAGTTTTTCTGGTATCACTGCATCTATTGTTTCTACTTTAAGTGTTATTGCTGTTATTATTCTTGGAATTTTCATGTCTTTACTAATTTCAAGGTTATTGTCAAAAACAATTTTAAAAGGAATGCCATCTTCTTTTATACTAGAACTTCCTCCTTATAGAAAACCTCAATTTGGGAGAATAATTGTTAGATCAATTTTTGACAGGACTCTTTTTGTATTAGGTAGAGCTTTAAGTGTTGCTGTTCCTGCTGGTTTTGTTATTTGGATATTTGCGAATATAGGAATTGATGGTTCTAGCCTACTTAGTATAATTGCTAATTTTCTTAATCCTTTCGCTAAAATTATGGGATTAGATGGTTATATTTTAACTGCTTTTATTTTAGCCTTACCAGCAAATGAAATTGTTCTTCCTATTATTTTAATGGGATATCTTGGTGGTACTTCTTTAAATAATCTTTCTGATACTTTTGCTATCGGCAATATTTTAGTACAAAATGGTTGGACTATTCTTACTGCTATTAATGTTATGATTTTTGTTATTTGCCACTTTCCTTGTGGTACTACTTTACTTACTATAAAAAAAGAAACTGGTAGTTGGAAATGGACTGGATTGGCTTTTGCCATTCCTACTGTTTGTGGAATTTTACTTTGTATGTGTACTACTTTAGTTTATAATATTTTTGTATAAAATTAAAAGGAGCATTTTGCTCCTTTATTGTTTAAATATTTTTATTTTTTATATAACTTTCTATAAATTCTTCTTTTAAAATATCCATAACTATAGAATCATAATATCTGCCGTTTATATATTTAGATTGTCTTATTCTACCAACTTCTTTAAATCCACATTTCTTATAGCATTTTAATGCTCTTCCATTAAAGCTCATTACTTCTAAATTTATACTATGTAAATTTTTATAATTAAAGCCATAATCTAAAATTAGTTTTATTGCTTCTGTTCCATAACTATTATTCCAATATTCTTTGTTTCCTATAAATATTCCTAATGTTGCAGATCTGTTTATGTTGTCTATTTGCTCTAATGATACTGTTCCTATCATTTCATCATTATCTAATGTAACTATTGCAAATGATGCTTCTGCATTTTTGTTTTTTTCCATATATTCTTTTTCAGCATCTAAAGTAAGCAATAATCCGCTTCTTCCTGTATAATCTGTTATTTCAAAATCATTTAACCATTCTGTAAATTTTTCTATATCTTCACTATTCTTTGGTGATAAATAAATTCTTTCTCCAACTAGTTTTTTAAAATATTTCATTTTCATCCTCCTTTATCAAAGATAAAAAAGTCTTTCTTTTAATTTTTTTATATCAAGGACTGTCCCTTTTGTGCATTTTGCACTTTAAGGACTGTCCCTTTTGTGCTATTATTCTATTCCTTTTGTTTCTACTTCTTTTTGTACTTTTGCGATAAATTCATTTATTGGCATTTGCCCTAAATCTTCACCTTTTCTTGTACGTACAGCAATAGTATTAGCTTCTACTTCTTTTGCTCCTAAAACCACCATATATGGTACTTTTTCAAGTTGAGCTTTTCTTATTTTATATCCAACTTTTTCATTTGAATCATCTAATTCAACTCTTATATTTACATCTTCTAATTCTTGTTTTATTTTTTGTGCATATTCTTTTTGCGCATCTGTTATAGGTAATATTTTTACTTGTACAGGTGATAACCATGTTGGGAATATTCCTGCATAATTTTCTATTAATACTCCTATAAATCTTTCTATACTTCCAAATATTACTCTATGAAGCATAACTGGTCTATGTTTTTCTCCATCTTCTCCTATATATGTTAAGTCAAATCTTTCTGGCATTTGGAAATCTAATTGTATTGTTCCACATTGCCATTCACGACCAATAGAGTCTTTTATGTGGAAATCTATTTTTGGACCATAAAATGCTCCATCTCCTTCATTTATTGCATAAGGCATATTCATATCTTTTAAAACTTGTTTTAATGCTCCTTCTGCCATATTCCATTGTTCATCAGATCCCATTGAATTTTCTGGTCTTGTTGATAATTCTACTGTATATTCAAATCCAAATATTTTATATACTTCATCAACAAGTTTCATAATTCCTGCTATTTCTGATTCTATTTGGCTTGGTAAACAGAATATATGTGCATCATCTTGTGTAAAACATCTTACTCTAAATAATCCGTTTAGTTCTCCTGATTTTTCGTGTCTATGAACTAATCCTAATTCTCCTGCTCTTATTGGTAAATCTTTGTATGAATGCATTTTGCTTTTATATACTATCATTCCACCTGGACAATTCATTGGTTTTATTCCAAAGTCTACATCATCTATTTTTGTTGTATACATATTTTCTTTGTAGTGATCCCAATGTCCTGATCTATGCCATAATTCTTCATTTAATATCATTGGAGTTTTTATTTCTACATAACCATTTTTTCTGTGAATTTCTCTCCAGAAGTCTTCTAATATGTTTCTTAACACCATTCCTTTTGGTAAGAAGAAAGGAAATCCTGGTCCTTCTGGTGCTATCATAAATAATTCTAATTCTTTTCCTAGTTTTTTATGATCTCTTTTCTTAGCTTCTTCTAACATATTTAAATATTCTTCTAATTCACTTGCTTTTGGGAATGATATTCCATAAAATCTTTGTAGCATTTTGTTATGTTCATCACCTCTCCAATAAGCTCCTGATGATGATAATATTTTTACTGCTTTTACTTTTCCTGTACTCATTAAGTGTGGTCCTGCACAAAGGTCTGTAAAATCTCCTTGTTTATAAAATGAAATTTCTTCTCCTTCTGGTAATTCTTCTATTAATTCTACTTTATAATCTTCTCCTAGGCTTTTCATAAATTCTATTGCTTCATTTCTTGGCAATGTATATCTTTCAATAGGTAAATCTTCTTTTATTATTTTTTTCATTTCTGCTTCTATTTTTTCGAAATCGTCTGATGATATATTTTCTTTTACATCAAAGTCATAATAAAATCCTTTATCTATTGATGGTCCTATTGTTAATTTTACATCTTTTCCATATATTCTTTTTATTGCTTGTGCCATTATATGTGACGTTGTGTGCCAATATGCCTTTTTTCCTGCTTCACTGCTTTCAAATGTACATATATTTAATGTACAATCTTCTTTTAATTCATATCTTAAATCTTTTACTTCTCCATTTACTTCTGCGCATGTTGCAACTCTTGCTAGTCCTTCACTTATTTGTTTTGCAACTTCTAAAACGCTTTTTCCTTCTTCTACTTCTAGAATTTTTCCATCTTTTAATGTTACTTTAATCATAGTAATTCCTCCTTTATTTTTTAGATAAAACAAAGAGCACTTCTATAGACTGATAGTCTATAGGAGTGCTTACACGGTTCCATCCTATTTTTTACTTAATTTGATTTAACGCATCTTACACGTCTAGCTTATTCACTAGAAACTTAAAGAGTTAGTTTTTCAAATACGTTTTTCACAATTAGCTTTCAGCCTTTGACTAATTTTCTCTGTTGATAACCTTTATTTTACTTTTTCTCTTATTTGTTTTATATTGATTTATAATATTTTATTCTACTATATGCATATATTGCAGTTATTACAAGCACTACTAATGCTACAGCTAACATAGTATTTTCTGCAACTCCTGTACTTGGTAAATTTGTGTTTGTATTATTTGTTGGTACAGTTGTATTATAATTCACATTAGTATTTGTTGTTGTGTTTGTTACTGGTGTATTTGTATTTCCTGTGTTTGTATTTGTGTTTAATGTATTAGTTAAATCTAATGTATAATTACCATCTGCTGCAAATACACTTGTTGTCATTAATAATAATGCTATCATCATAATTGATACTAATGCTATTTTAAATAATTTTTCTTTTCTCATTTTAATACCTCTTTCTATTTTATCTATAGTATTTTATTATCTCTATATATTTATACTACATTTTTTATTATATTTCAAGCTTTTTTTATATATTTTTCGTATTTTTTTACTGGTAATGTTTTCTATGATATTTTTAAACATTAAATTTAAATAACACTATATCCCCATCTTGCATAATATATTCTTTTCCTTCTTGACGCACTAATCCTTTTTCTTTTGCAGCTAACATTGATCCTTCTCGCATTAAATCATCATATGATACTATTTCTGCTTTTATAAATCCTCTTTCTATATCTGAATGAATTTTTCCTGCTGCTTTTGGCGCTTTTGTTCCTTTTTTTATTGTCCATGCTCTTACTTCTGGTTCTCCTGCTGTTATAAATGACATTAAGCCTAATAAATCATAACTTTTTTTGATTAATTTGTCTAAACCAGATTCTTCTAATCCTAACGCTTCTAGCATTTCTTTTTTATCTTGTTCTTCTAAGCCTGATAATTCTTCTTCTATTTTTACACATAATGGTATTACTTCTGCTTTTTCTTTTTGTGCATATTCTTTTACTTGTTTTACCATTTCTTCATTTTCTGCATTTCCTATTTGTTCTTCTGATATATTTGCAATATATATTATTGGTTTTGATGTTAATAAAAACATGTCTTTTAGCATTTCTTGTTCTTCTTCTGTGTATTCTAATGCTCTTGCTGGTGTTCCTTTTTCTAAATTGGTTTTTAATTTTTCTATTAAATCAATTTCTGCTTGATATTTTTTGTCTGCTTTTAACATTTTTTTTGCTTTGTCTAGTCTTTTTTCTAGTGTTTCCATATCTGCAAATATTAATTCTAAATTTATTGTTTCTATATCTCTTAATGGATTTACACTTCCATCTACATGTATTACATTTGAGTCTTCAAAACATCTTACTACTTGTGCTATTGCATCTACTTCTCTTATGTGTGATAAGAATTTGTTTCCTAATCCTTCTCCTTTACTTGCTCCTTTTACTAGTCCTGCAATATCTACAAATTCTACTATTGCTTTTGTTACTTTTTGTGGTTTATACATTTCAGCTAGTTTGTCTATTCTTTCATCTGGAACAGCCACTACTCCTACATTTGGTTCTATTGTACAAAATGGATAATTTGCACATTCTGCTCCTGCTTTTGTTATACTATTAAACATTGTACTTTTTCCTACGTTTGGTAATCCTACTATTCCTATTTTCATTTTTTATTTCCTTTCTTTTTATGTTAATTTTATTATTGTTTTATATTCAAATTACTCTACTATGAGACTAACTCGAAAACTATCAGCACTATTAAAAGACCCTGTATTTCTATAAAAGTTAAAAGTTCCTGCATCAGTGATACCAAACCCTCCGCCTCGTAATAAAAATGGAAAATTAGTACCATTTAAAATTCCTTGAAAACAAGATACTGCTGAGTGCCATGAGGTACTTCCGTTTCCTGTATCTGATATTTCAATTGTTGCATCACCAAATACTTTGTTCGCATTCAACATATAATTTTCTTCATAACTGTTTGAGTTTGCCATTTGGTATACAGTTGCATATTTAGTACTTTGTTTTTTATTATTTGTTGTATTATTTGCTGATGCAAATGAATTTCCATAATTTTGGCTTGAATCTGCTATATATCCTGTTACATATTCATATGATCCACCTACAGTATCAAATATTCCATATGCATTTCCTGTTGTACTTTGTAATGGTTTGGCTGTCGGTTTTACATCATTTCCTCCTGCTGTATAATAACTACCACTTGAGTTTTTAGTTACTGCTGTTCCGTTTCTTCCATACTTACTTTCTGTTAAATATGCTACTGCACCCCATTCGCTATTTTTCATTAAATGGCTTTCTTTATCTCTATCGTAATTATATCCATTTGTATACATATTGCCTATTGTTATCCATCTCCAGCTTGTTACTCCGGGTTTGCTTACTGCTTTTATTGTATCGCTTGTTAATACATTTCCTGTAGTTGAATTATTGATATTTATTTCAACACCACTTTTTTCCATACTCATTTCATATTTTGCTACCCATATTCCTTCCAATTCACTCGCCCATCCACCTTGGCTATAATCTGTTTCAAAAGTAGGATGTGGTCTTAATTTTCTTTTCCCTATAGACATACTTGTAACCGGTTTTTGTAAATCACTTGGTGTTTTTCCATCTTTATCTACTATTCCTCTTGCATCACTATATCCAATAATACCAGTTGTTTGTGTACTATCTGCTCTATATGCATCTGCATTTTCTTGTGTATCAAAATATACTATTCTATATGCATATCTTGGTATCCATACCCAATAACTTCCATCTTCTGTTTTTGCATTTGCCCAATGGCTTGTTCCTCCTGATGTTGTTGCTCCTGTTTGTGCTGTATAACTATACCATTTGCTTTCATCAAAATCTGTAGACTCTCCCTCAACTTTTTCTGTTCCGTCATCTTCCCAATATACTTTTTTCATGTCACTTGTCATATTAGGTTCATTTGGTGTTTCTGTTGTTTTATATGTAGTTCCTTCTAGAAATTCTATTTCTATTACGCCATATGCTCTTGAAAATGCTATTTTATCTGATACTTCTGGTATATCAGCAATCGTATCTCCAATAGAGACACTTACTTCTTTTATAACTCCTGCTGCATCTATAATTTGCACAAAATACTTACCTTCTGATGTAACTTTAAAAGAATAATCTTCATCAGTTATATTTGTTTCTAAAGTTTTATATGTAGTTTCTGTATCTTTTCTATATTTTATTGTATATTTTTTTACGTATTTTGAGCATTTTATATCTTCTATTTTTATTATATATTCTGAATTAGTATCTTCTTCATAACTAATATTACCTATTGTAACCTCTCCTCTTTCTAGTCCACCAATATCAGGAGATTTTTTTATTTGTTCTAATGTATAATATTTATTTCCTTCATACTCAAATCCACCTATTGCAATTACTTTTCTCTCTTTTATATTTACTATAAATTCTATTTCCATATCATTTAAATCTAAACTGTCTAATGTTGATTTATCATAATATCTATATCTGTCTTTTTCTGTTTCATCAGTAATATTTGCACCATTAAAAGAATTTGTTGGTTCTCCTTCTATAGAAATTTCTGATAAATCCTTTCCTATTTCTGTAAAATGTGTTCCATTATTTTCTGCTTCTTCTATTTGTTCTGTATATTTTTCATTTAACATATCTATTTGTGCTTGCATTATTTCTAATTGTGTTCTAAATTTTAAGAATTTACTATTTCTTACTGTACTTATTCCAGTATAAGTAGTTATAGTTGCTAATATTAATAATACAATTATTGTTATAACTAAACTAATTAATGTTATTCCGGTTATTTTTTCTCATTAGTTTTCCTCCCATGTTTATAAATATTATAGAAAACATTGTATATAACATATTTTTTATCATAATTTTTATTTATAATCTAGTAATTTATTTTTGCAGTTCTACTATTAGACTTTCTTCTACACCATCTATTTGCATATAATAATATATTCCATATTTAGCTACTATTACATTTGCATTATTAAGAAAAATCCCCATACCAAGTCCTGATTGTTTCCATACAGTACCATCCTTTAAAAAATATATATTGTTTATTGATGCACTATTAGTTAAATTTCCCATATTAGTTATGGCTTTTTCTAGTTTAGACTTTTTATATTGTGTTATCTGTTGGACTTCGACCATATCATTTATTCCATCGATCATAATATAATATTTTCCATTATAACTATAAATAACTATTTGTGGTTTATATTTATAAAAATATGTATACTTATATTGAGTTTGTATCCATACTTGCCCATTTGATAATTCAAAAATAGCATATTGTTTTAACCCATTAAATTCATTTTCTATCCTTGATTCCAAAATAATATTTGTAATTTCAGTCGCCGAATTTGGCTGAGTATTGGGCTGAGTTGTTGGTTGTTGAGGTATTTGTTGATTAATATTTTGTTGCTCATTTTTATTATTGTTTTGATTACTTTCTTCCATATTTAAAACTTCTTGTCTTTGATTTAATGCTTCCTGTTTTTGTTTTTCTTGTTCTATTTTCTGTTGTTCTAAATACTCTTGCTTCTGTTTTTTGGCTTCCTCTAACTTTTTTTCCTTTTCAAGTTGTTGTTCCCTTAATTCTTCTTCAGTATAGGTGTAATTATCTTTTGATTCTTGAACATATTCTCCATCAGAATACATGTTATTTGTAGAACCTATTTCATTTAATGTTAGATTATTAATATTGTTTTTTGTATCTGATATTTTATGAAATAAAATAAAACTACAAACAATAATAATAACAATTAATATTATTATTATATTCTTCATTTTTCTCCTCCAGATATTAGTTTATTTTCTCTTTTTAAAAAATTTTCATACACTCTGCTATATTTTTTTACTATTTATAATATGGCTGGGGCACTGTGATTCGAACACAGGAATGTCGGAGTCAGAGTCCGATGCCTTACCGCTTGGCGATGCCCCAATATATACATATATAATATTATCACAATTAATCTTAAAAGTCTATAATTACTAATTAAAAATTTAATGTTATAAATTTATTATAATATTTTATAAAAACTCTTTCTATTTTCTACTTTTTATGATAAAATACAACAAGAAAATACTTTAGAGAAAAGGTTGTGATTTTATGGAATTAAATAAATGTAGTCGTTGTGGTGCTTTCCATACAAGTGGAGGAGACGTATGTCCAAAATGTGCAGGAAAAGATAATTTAGAGTTAGCAACTTTTAAAGTTTATATAGAAGAAAATGGTGTTTCTTCTATAGATACTATTGCTACACAAACAGGAATTGCTCAAAAAAACGTTAGCAGATTTTTAGCATATCAAGGAATAGAAAACGCAAATGAAATTAAACCACAAAATTTAAATAACACAGGAGTTGTACTTGTATAGTACTCCTGTGTCTTTTTTATTAATTAAAATGAGGTGATAATATGAAAAGTATGATAAAAAATATAATCATTATTATTGAATTGATAATTATAATAGCTTTAATTATATACATTATATTAATTAACAATAAAATTAAAACTATTTCAGAAACTTCAGATAATAGTACAAATACTAATATAGAAAATAATACAAATACTTCACAAAAAAAAGAATATATAAAAACTTATAGTATTATAGAAAAATTAGATATCAGTGATGCAACTGGTAGTTATAATTATTATGTTATAAAAGAATTTCAAGATGATGATCCTGTAGTAGTAAAAATAGATAATAAATATAATTTAGAAGAAGATAAAAATTATGAATTTATTCTATATGGAATTAAAAATGATGAAAAAAATTATTCTCAAAGTGAAATTTTTAAAGATTTTGAAATAACTGATATTAGAGAAACAAATAAAACAGGTTTAGAACAAATACAAGATTTATAGATAAAGGAGCTATTAAATAGCTCCTTTATAATTTTAATTATTTTTCTTTTAAATATCTTTTTAATAAAAATGTTAAGAAATAAGGAAATGTATAAAATTTTCCATTAAATCCAATATTTTTGTTGCATAATTTTATACCATATTTTATATCTTTATATTTTTCACTTTCTATTAAATTATTTAAAGAAACTGTTGCATTATCATTTGCCTTTACTTCTACTGGAATTAATGAATCTTTATCTCGTATAAAGAAATCCATTTCAATTGTTCCTTTTTCATTTTTATAAAAATACAATTTATAACCTTGTTTTACTAACATATCACCAACAATATTTTCATAAATTGCACCTTTATAAGTATTAAAATTTTTATTATTTCTTAAATCTTCTTGTGCTTCATCATCAAGCGAACCTATTAACATTCCTGTATCTCCAAAATATAATCTAAAATTGTCTGGATTATAATTTCCTCCTAGTGGAAGTTCAGGTTGTTCCATACAATATGAAATATTTATTATTCCAGCATTATCTAGCCACTCAATTGTCCCAACATATTCCCTATTTCTAGCACCATCTTCAACTTTTGATATTTGAAATTTTTTATTTTCATTTCCTAGGAAAGTCGGAATTTTTCTATATACATTTAATATTTTTCCTTGATCTAAGCCATTAGCATATTTAGTAATATCTTCCTCATAATCCAATAAAATTTGTTTTTGCATTTCTAATGTTCCACTATAATTTTTTTGAGTAACAAATTTATTTACAATTGCAGGCATTCCCCCAATTATCATATATTCTTTAAAATTAGACATCATCACTTCATATTGTATATTACTTAATGGTTTCATTTCTAACATACATTTGTACAAATCTTCTATTTGATCTTCTTTATATCCTTTAGCCCACAAAAATTCTTCAAAATCCATTGAATACATATTATAATCAATTTTATTTCCAACACTATTTGATTCTATTTGATTATAACTTATTCCCATCAATGATCCTGAACAAATTACATCAAATCTCCCATCTTGATTAAATGCTTTTAAAGATGTAGCACAATTTATACATGCTTGAAGTTCATCAAAAAATATTAATGTTTCTCCTGGTATAAATTCAAATTCCGGATTTTTTAATGAAATATTTTTTAAAATAGTATCAACCTCATATCCATCATCAAATATATCTTGATATTGTTTTTGTAATGCGAAATTAATTTCTACTATATTTTTATAATTGTTTTTTGCAAAATTTTCTATTGCATCAGTTTTACCTATTTGTCTTGCACCTTTTACTATTAATGGCATTTTATATTTATTATTCTTCCATTCTACTAAATACTGATCAATTTTCCTTTTTAAACGGCTCATTTATTTCACCTCTAATCATATTTTATCACAAAATTCCATCTCATGTCAAATATTTTATCACAAAATTCCATCGCTTTTAAGCCAAATAATCACATTTTTCCTATGTATGTTTTATAAATTTACACAAATTTCATCGAACTATAAACTTGTAATTTATATTTTATTTATATTTTAATTGATGAATATCATCTTCCTGTTCTGACCCCATTAAAACTATTTCTACATAGTCTTTATACCAATTA
>CALXJW010000022.1 GCA_944388725.1 uncultured Clostridia bacterium
CATTTTTTATTTGTCATAAAATCCCAAAATAAAATAATATAAAAATAAAAAATAAAAATTAAAAAATAATAAATAATATTAATAATAAAAATAAAAATTATATAACAAAAACAAACAAATACTTTAATAAAATAAAAATAATAAAAAAATATATAAATAATTCTATATAAAAATTAATAAAAATAATTTAAATTACAATATAAAAAAATAAGCAGATATAAAAAGTAAAAAAACATGACAAAAATAAAAAATTCAAAATAATAATTTATATAAAAAATAATATTTATCTATAAATGTAAATTATTAAAACAAAAATATATTGTTGTTTTTTTATTTAATACATATATAAATAAAATAAATTTTCTATTCTAAAAAATAGATATAACTGTATAATTAAGATGATGAAAAAAACGACAAAAAGGAAAGAAGAACAAAAGGAAACAGATAAAGAAAAAACTAGGGCATACTAGAAAGCCAAAAATTTATTATAAGAAAGTTAGTAATATAAAAGTAATGCAAAAACAAAAGAAGCTAAGTTTTTGGCTCCCAAAACATAAAAAAGTAAAAAAAAGACGCCAAAACTGGAAATATATATAAGAAAAGATGAAAAAATATTTAGACGATTTGAATTAAAGTTTTAGGGGAAAGATAAGTTTGAAAAATTTGAGTGATTAAAAAAGTTTGAGTGATAATATATTAAAAGTGTAAATAACAGAATAAAAAGCAATATAAGAAAAGTAACATTTTTACTTTGTCATAAAATCCAAAAAGAAAATAATATAAAAATAAAAATAATAAAAAAATAATTTTAAAAAATAATTTGACAACTAAATAAAAAAATATATAAATAATTTCATATAAAAATTAATAAAATATATTTAAAATAAAAATAAAAATAATTTAAATTATAATATTAAAAAATAAGCAGATATAAAAAAGTAAAAAAATATGACAAAAATAAAAAAATTTAAAATAATAATTTATATAAAAAATAATATTTATGTATAAATGTAAATTATTAAAACAAAAATATATTATTATTTTTTTATTTAATGCATATTTAAACAAAATAAATTTTCTATTCGAAAAAACACATATAAATGTATAATTAAGACCATGAAAAAAACGACTAAAACTAAATAAGAATAGAAGAAAAAAGATAAAGTAAAAACTAGGGAATACTAGAAGAGAAAAAATTTATTATAAGAAATTTTGTAATATAAAAGTAAAACAAAAACAAAAAAATTGAGATTTGAGCACCAAAAACATAAAAAAGTAAAAAAAGATACATAAACTGGAAATATATGTAAGGGAAAGGAGGAAAAATATTTAGATGATTTCAATTAAAGTTTTAGGGCAGAGATAAGTTTGAAAAATTTAATTTGATTAATAAAATTTGATTGTTAATATATAAAAAGAACAAATAACAGAATAAAAAAGCAATATAAAAGAAGTAAAATTTTGAATTTTCTAAAAAAGGTCAAATGAAAAAATATTAAAAAAATATTAATAAAAATAATAAATAAAAATAATAAACAAAAATAATTTAAATAAAAATATTTAATAAAAATAAAAAATATTATAAAAAAATCAAAAAATAAAACAAAAATATATAAATAAAAAATATTTATTAAATAAAAAACTTGTAAAAAAATAAAGATTTTTTGTATTGATAAAAAAATAATAAAAAATTAAAATATAAAATGTTAAAAAATATACTAAAAATTTTTACTGTAAAATAGAAAAATATAGAAATAAAATTGGAAAAAAATAAATTGCTTTAATAAAAAATTAATGTAAAAAATTGTTAAGATTTGTATAAAGCAATAATAAAAAATCTATGCTGTGTTAAATAAATAAAAGACAATAAAAAGCAAAAAAATCTAGGGAATATTAATATTTATAAAAAAGATTAAGCTTGAAACAAATAAAAACTGAATCAAAAAATTAGATCATAAGGACAAATACAGATATTTTAGACTAAAAATACAAAAAAGTAGTGAAAAATAAGGAAATCTTTGTTAAAAACGAAGAAAAAATTTTATTTATTATATAAACAATTCCTAGGGAATAGTAAATATTATAAAAATATACAAGGAAAAGGTAAAAAATGTTAACAAAACATTTTTTTTAATCAAAACAAGAAAATTATTGAATTTTTTGGAAAAACTTTTCTGGAAAAACTTTTTAAAATAATTAGTAAACTTTGCTAAAAAATATTATAAATAAATAAAAAATTGTATTTGATAAAAAGGAAAGAGGTAAAAATGAATTTAGAAAATAATATAGAAAATAATATGAAAAATAATATAGAAAATACTGTAGAAATAAAAAATGATCAAAAAAATTTTTTAAATAATACAATATCAAAAATTATAAATAATGGAATTGATATAGGAATACGCGCTTTGTTACCAGATTTAATTGAAAACCAAATTATTGATATAAAAAATGCTTTATTAGAAAATGGATTAAAAGGGGGAATACAAACAGCAATTAATTCTGCAATAGATTTTGGAAAAAGTATACAGGGGATTTTTACAGGTAATTTTGAAAATGTAAATCAGATTAATTATGCAATTTCAAAAGGAGGAATTTTAGATACTATTTCTGATATTATTGACTTGGCTTCAGATAAAGCTTACAGAAAAAATATTATTAATAGTACAATTAACAATACAATTAAACAGGGAAAAAATATAATTTTAGATAATATTAGCAATAATATCCAAAAAGAATTATCAAATCAGAGTAGTTTGATTAATATAATGCAACAAAATATTGATAGATGGAAGGAATATTATTCTAATAAGGATTTTAATAATATGGAAAAAGAGTATAATAAAATAGAAGATCAATTTGATAAAATTGTTCCTATTGAAAATTTAATAAAAGAAATACGAGAAATTGAATTATTACACAATTTGATTAAAAATAATGGACAAAATTTTAATATTTCTAATCAAGAAAAAGAATTAATAAAAAAATTAAATTAAAAAATATCTAATAGATTTATAACAAAAATCTATTAGATATTTTTATAAAGTTATTTTTTTTGGTTATTAATTTTTTTACAAAAGTCATTAGAATATAATATTATATGATAAATAAAATCTGATGTTGTTTCTGAATTTGATGATAATATATTATTAATTTTTTGAATAGTGCTATTATTGTTATTTAAACCGAATAACAAATAATCAGCAGAAATTCCAGTGTATCTAACAACTTTTCTCAGAGTTTTGACGCTAAGAGCTCTTTCGCCTCTTTCTATTTGCCCTAAAAAAGAATCTGTTATATCAATCTTTTCTGAAAATTCTTCCCTTGTCATTTTCATACTTTCCCTTATTCCACGTAATCTTTCTCCAATATCAATATTTTCTTGATTAAAATGCATATCATCACCTCTAAAAATTTTTTACATTATATAGCTAAAACTGTCAACTTATAATAGGCAAAATGCAAATGTTTTTTGTATGCAATCAAAAAAGATTTTTAGTATAAAAAAATAAAACAAGTAAAAAATATTAATGGAGGATGCATATATGATAAATAAAGAAATAATAAATGAATTTTTCGAAAATAATCTTGAATTAATTGAAGAAAATATACAAAAAGAATATCATAAAAGGATAAAACAAATTCAGGAAAAAAAAGAAGAAGAAAGAAATAATATAAAAATGTCAATAATAAGTGAATTATATTACAAAAAAGGTTTTGAAGATGGCATAAATTATATTGTAAAGCTCTTAAAAATAGAATAGAAAATTTTCAAAAATAATTGCCGAAAACCTTGCAAAAAGTGGTTTAGTATAATATAATACGTATGGAAAAGATAAAGAAAAGAGGTATAAAACAATGGATGAGAGACAAGAAGAAAACATAATTAAGAGAGATATTGAACAAGAGATGAGAACAGCATATATTGATTATGCAATGAGTGTTATAGTATCCAGAGCATTACCTGATGTAAGAGATGGATTAAAACCAGTTCATAGAAGAATATTATATGCAATGCATGAAGATGGAATTACATCAGATAAGCCATATAGAAAATGTGCTAATACAGTTGGTTCTGTATTAGGAAGATATCATCCTCATGGAGATTCTTCGGTATATGATGCTATGGTAAGAATGGCACAAGATTTTTCAATGAGATATATGTTAATAGATGGACATGGAAACTTCGGATCAATAGATGGTGATGGTGCTGCAGCAATGAGATACACAGAGGCTAGAATGTCAAAAATTGCAGAGCAAATGTTGGTTGATATAGAAAAAAATACAGTTGATTTTATGCCAAATTATGATGATAGATTACAAGAACCAACCGTATTACCATCAAAAATACCAGCATTATTAATAAATGGTTCATCTGGAATTGCAGTTGGAATGGCAACAAATATACCTCCTCACAATTTAACAGAGGTAATTAATGGAATTATTAAAATAATAGATGAAGATGATGTTTCCGATGATGAATTAATACAAATAATAAAAGGACCTGATTTTCCAACAGAAGGGTTAATATTGGGAAAAGATGGCATAAAAGAAGCATATAAAACAGGAAAAGGAAAAATAATAATGAGAGCTGAAGCAGAGATAGAGGAAATGAGTGGTAATAAACAAAGGATTATTGTTACATCATTACCATATCAAGTAAACAAAGCTCGTTTATTAGAAAACATTGCAAAATTATGTAGAGAGAAAAGAATAGAAGGAATATCAGAATTACGTGATGAGTCAGATAGAAATGATAGAGTTAGAATAGTTATAGAATTAAAAAGAGATGCTAATGCTCAAGTTGTTTTAAAACAATTATATAAAAATACTCAAATGCAAGATACTTTTGGAGTAATAATGTTAGCATTAGTGGATGGAGAACCTAAAATTTTAACACTAAGACAATGTCTTGATTATTATATTGATCATAGAAAAAATGTCATATTAAGAAGAACTCAGTTTGAACTAGATAAAGCGCTTGCAAGAGCTCACATCTTAGAAGGATTACGAATAGCGATAGATAATATTGATGAGGTAATATCAATAATACGTAATTCATATGATGATGCTAAAGAAAGATTAATGGAAAGATTTGGATTAACAGAAATTCAAGCTCAAGCTATATTAGATATGAGGTTAAAGACTTTATCTGGTTTACAACGTGAAAAAATTGAAGAAGAATATAATGAGTTAATGAAGTTAATTGAACATTTAAGAGCAATTTTAAATAGCGAAAAATTAGTTTTTGATATTATAAAAGAAGAATTAATAGAGATTAGGGATAAGTTTGGAGATGAAAGAAAAACAAAAATCGTTGCTGCAGAAGGAGATATAAGTGAAGAAGAGTTAATAAAAGAAGAACAAACAGTAATTGCCTTAACTTATTTTGGGTACATAAAAAGAATGCCAATTGATACATATAGAAGTCAAAAACGTGGAGGAAAAGGAATAACAGGAATTGCGACAAGAGAAGAAGATTTTGTAAAACAAATATTTACAGCATCAACACATGATATGATATTGTTCTTTACAAATAAAGGAAAATTATATAAACTAAAAGGATATGAAGTACCAGAAGCTGGTAGAACAGCAAAGGGAACTGCAATCGTAAACTTATTAAGTTTAGATCCAGGAGAAAAAGTATCTGCTGTAATACCAATTCAAAATTTTGCAGAAGGTAAGTATTTATTGATGGCTACCAAAAATGGATTAATAAAGAAAACTGCCCTAAATGAATATAATTCAGCTAAGAAAACAGGATTACAAGGAATCACATTAAAAGATGGAGATGAATTGATTGCAGTAAGATTAACAGATGGAGAAGACAATGTTGTTCTTGTAACAAAAAATGGATTATGTATAACATTTGACGAAAAAGATGTTAGACCTATTGGTAGAGTTTCACAAGGAGTTATTGGAATTAGGCTAGAAGAAGATGATGAAGTAATTGGAATGGAATCAATAATAGCAGGGGGAAAAGCAACATTACTTGCAATAACAGAAAATGGATTTGGAAAGAGAACAGAACTTGATGAATATAGAGTACAAATAAGAGGTGGAAAAGGTGTTGTAACATACAAGGTAACTCCAAAAACAGGAAAATTGATAGGAGCAAGAATTGCAACAAATGATGAAGATGTTATGCTTATTACAGATAAAGGAACAATTATTAGATTAAAAGTAAAAGATATCAGCGTTCTTGGACGTTCAACACAGGGAGTAACTTTAATGAGAACAACAGATGGCGGAAAAGTAGTAAGTATAGAAACCTTAATGCCGGAAGATAGTGAACAAGAATAATACTGAAAAAGATGGTTTATAAAAACCATCTTTTTTGTGAAAATTTTATATAAAAGTTTTAAATTTTTTTACTAAATCTTAAGTCATCACCAAAGAAATAGTAAATATCATAAAATCCGGCAATCCTAGAACCAATACGTTCTTCATAACTTGTAAAAATATTATTTATATTTAAATTAGTAGAAATGATAGTTTTTGTAATTTTATTATTTAAATTAAGTAATCGTGTATTTAAAATAGTAAATAATTCACTTAATTTCATACTATTTAAGCATTCTGTACCTAAGTCGTCTATAATTAATAAATCTACTTCTAAAACATTTTTATAAAAATTATCTTGAAATGAAGTTTTATATTTATTCATTTTATAATCAATTACAGATTCAAGTAAAACGGGAGCAGTTTGGTAAAGAACACTTTTTCCGTTTTTTAATTAACTCATTAGCAATACAGTTTGACATATAAGTTTTTCCCAAACCTGTATTACCAGTAAAAAGTAGGTTTTTATAATCTGGATTGTCAAAATTCTGTATAAAGTCAAGACATTTATTTTTTATAGTTAAAATATTTTGACGTGGTGAAATATTTAATTTAAATTTTTCGAAATCTATTTTATTAGAGAAAACAGATAAATCAAAATTATCAAAATTTTCTCTAGATAGATTAGAAATATTTGATTTGTTATAAGAAATATCTAAAAGTTTTTGTTTTAAACAAGGACATAAAGAAGATCCTTTTTTTGAATCTTGAATATATCCAGTATCTTGACAAAGATTACATTCATAGTAAGGTTGTAAAAAACTATCAGATACATTATTTTGTTTTAATATATTTTCTTTTTCTTTTTTTAATAAATTAATTGAATTTTTTAAATCAGTTAAAGCAGCTTTTTTTAAAAGAATATTTTTGGCATTATTTATTGCAAGATTATTTATTTCATTCTCAATTTCTTGTAGACGAGGAATTCTTTGGTATAAAATGCCTTTTCTTTCTTCTAAATCTAATTCTGCTTTACGTTTCTTGTAGTCATATTCTAATAATAAAGACTCTAATAGTTTATTAGACATTAATATCTCCTTCTAAATTAGAAATACCTGTTGCAGAAATTTGAGAAATATCAGAAATTGAATTTTTTGGAAAATTAGATTGCTGAATTTCTGGATTTGCATAAAGAAAAGCTAAATTATCATATTGTCTCTGTTCAAAAGATGCTTTTGCAACTTGTTTTTCTAATTTTTTTGTATCCTTTTTTTGTTTGTTTCGTTGTTCAATAAAAGCTAAAACTTCATTTGGTGTTTTTAAATTTCGATCATGCCAGTCTGTAATAATGTTATTTATATATTCAAAAGTAGGATTTGTTTTAAATGTTGTTCTTTTTAGAGCTATTTCGATAATATTTAACTCATATCCAAAATCTATAACCCATTTTTCTATATAAGCTTCTTCATATTGAGTAAGAGTTTGTTTTCCAAGTTTTTTTGCAATTGTTCTTTTTATTTTAACAAGTTTTTCTTGTTTTTGATAATATAAGTCTAAATCGTTCCAGGTTTTTATTTTGTTGTTGCCCCATGCTTCTGCGACAGTTTGAACATATTTTTTGTGCAAAGCAGAACGATTAAAGCAATAATCAAAAAGTGCAATCATAACTTGATCATCAAAATTATATTTTGTAAACCATAAATCAATATCATTATACCATGAAGGTCCCATAATACCTTGGAAATAAGCATTATTTATGTGAGTTATAACCTTAGAGCGTGCTTTATTTTTAGCTATATCTGCGACTTTTTCTGGTGAAGAAGTTAGATTTGGTGTATATAATTTATTAAGAGTTATTTCCTGTAAGTTTGAAACAATATATCCATTTTCTTTATGAAGGATTAATCCATTATTATCAAGATAAGATATAGCATCATTCAAATCCTTTAAAGGTAATGCTAATTTTTTTGATAAATCATTTAATTTAATATCTTTACTATATTTTGATAAAAAAATCATATATAAGTAAACTTTTACACTATTGCTTGGCATTTGTGATAGATATTCTGCAAAAAAGATGTCTGGGACAACTGTTTCAGAGAATAAAAGTGGTAATTCTGGTTGTTCTAATTTCATTTTGATTCCCCCGTAAAGTATTTTGTCAAATTATATACATTATAGTAAAAAAAATCAAGTAAAAAATTAAAAAGATTTTTAAAGAAAAACATAGATTTAAATAGTAAAATTGATTATATTAAAAAAAATTAAAAATTAAAATTTTTTAAACAAATATAATTTAGGTCGTATTAAAAATTTTATAATATATTTTAAAACATAAGTAATACATTCACCATTTAATCCAAATAAACTAAAAAGTGTTAGAGGAAAACTAAAAGAAATTATTAAAAATACTTTAACATTCCAATTTGAAAACATAAAATTAAAGATGATAAAAACAATGACATACCAAAATACATTAAATATTAAAGTATAATAATCAAAAAAACCAAAAAGTTTATTTTTGAAATCAAAATTTTGTGGAATTATAAATTTCATAGTACCTCCATCTTATTTTTTAAAAAAGTTTTCCACATTTTGAGAAAAAGTTGTGGAAACCCCTCCAACAAATTCGCGTACAATTGAATTTGATTTTATTAATGCAAAAATTGCTCCGACATATATGAATTTTATTAATAAATTTCCAGAAGAATAATCCATAGAAAAAAGAATTAATAAAACAATAGATACAATAATTTGGATGAATAATAAGGAAAATAAATTTCTTAACCAAGCCTGAAAAAACCAAGAAGTATTTTTTAGCAAAAGAGAAAGTATGGAAAAAGGAGTAAGTAAAATAAAAACTTTAATCATAATATATCTAAAAGAATAAGTAAAAACTAAATTTAATAAAGACATTGTTAATGTTGTTTTTATAATACCATCCAACGAAAAAATATCAAAAGACGTGTTAGTGATAAAAAAAGAATTATTGATATCTGATATAAGCTCAGAAAAACAAATATTTTTATTAAAAAGTTCTTCTCCAATATTCCTTATTCCTAAAGAAACAATAGAAGTTAAATCAAGTATCTGTGTAATTATAAAATATGAAGAATTTATTGATATTCCGAAAATTATTGTTTTGAAAATAAACTGAGAAGGAGATTCAACAGTACAATATGTAAAGTGTGATAACAGGTATTTGATAGAATAATATAATAAAAAACCAAAAAGTAAAGAATTTGCTATAACTAAAATTCCATCAGAAGAAGAAGTGCCCAAAATTTTTTCGAAATAGGAATCATTCATTATGTCAGAGCTAATAAATGTGATATCATCTAAAATATTGTATAAATTATTATCAATAGAGGAAAAAAGATTTTGGAAAATATTATTAATTGTTTCTATTATAGTTTGTGCTATATTTGTAGAATTTTCCATTAAATCACCTAACTAATTAAAGATTGAATTGTAGAAAGAATAAGATCAATTGCTAAAATAAAACCATAGGAAAATAGGGAACCGGTCATCAACTTTTTTCCGGTTCTGATTTTTTCTTCATCACCAAAGCTAAATTTTCTCATTAGAGCACCTGTACAAACAGCAACAGCAGCTGCAGGTGTTGCAATTTTTATAATCCAAGATTCAATATCTTCAAATGCATCATTTAATTTTGTGACAAGCTTGGGAGTTGCAGCAAACGAAAAACAGTTAAAAGTAAAAATTAAGTAAGAAAATAGAACAATGCTAAATATAATTTTTTTCATGAATAACCTCCTTATTAATTGCTTTTAAAATATGGAAACATTTTTAATTTCATTGGTTTTAGTATATTAAAGCCATCAGATAAAAAAACAAGGGAGGAAAAAGTTTCCAAATTTTGAGTAAAAAAATTAGTGTCATAAATAAAATCTGTCTGAGTATAAGTGTTTACACTTTCTGTGATACTAGAGTTTTTTGAATTAAAAGAATTTGTTATGTAATTAAAATTGGTCTCTTTGGCATTTTCGGAAATACTAGAAGATGTTTTATATTTTTCTTCTTTTCCTAATTGTTTTTGAGCTTCTTCAATTGTAAAAATATCATCTGTTCTAAACCAAATTTTATTAATTAAGTTTTGTATTATAACTTTTACAGCGGTTTCATCTTTTAAAGTGTTTTTAAGAGAAGAATAACTTTGAGTGCAAACTATATTAATACATTTTGCTTCACGGCTAAGAGCAAAAAAATCCGCATCTGTTTTTGTAACATACTCAGCATATTCGTCACATATAAATGCAGATGGAAAAATATGAGAGTGGGATAAATTGTACATTACTTCAGATTGAAAATCTAGTTTTAAATAAGTTGCAAGTATTTTTGAAAGATTTTTGTATTCTGCTATATTCATATTTAAAACAATAATTTTTCCTTTTGATAAAGCAGAAGAAAATCCTTTAAAATTTAATTCTTTTTTTGAAGGACAGAATGTTTTGAAAATTGAATAGTCAGAAACAAAAAGATTTGTAATTCTAGTAACTTCTGATTTTAAAATAGAAATAGTTCGAGAGTCAAGACTTAAAAATTCTTTTTCAAAAAATTCTAAGGCGGTGTTTAGATCATATACTTGAGAATAAGAAAATTTTGCCTGAGAAAATAAATTTCTTAATATTTTTACTTTATCTTTATAATATTCTGGTTCAGTTATCAATTTATGAAGTTCGGCAAAGGTTACATATCCATTATTATATAATCGACAAAGTTTTATTGATTCTGTTAAAACTTGTTCTGCTTTATCTAACCAATAAGATTCAGAATTGTTTTCAGAAAATAATAATAAGATAGTTTTTAAACGATTAGCTAATACGTGAGGTTTTAAAAATGGTTTATGAAGTGGATTATATTTTATTTTTGAATTTAAACTAATTTCTATTAAATCATTTTCTAAACGATATTTTTGAAGTAAAATTTTTATGTGTTTAAAATAGTTTCCTTTTACATCTAGTAGTAAAATACACATTTTATTTTTGGGATGATAATAATTATATTTTATAATCTGTTCTGTGAAAGGGTACATGGCAGAACTTGTTTTTCCAGTTCCAATAGTCCCAGTAATTAAAAAATTTTGATAAAGACTATTTTCTGGAAGATATATATTAGTATTAGTAGAGATATTTTTACCTATTAGTAAATTTAAATGAGAAGATTTGGGAGAAATATTAGTGTTTGTTTTGATTTTGCTATTATTGTTGGGAAAAATTTCTAATCTTGTAAAAATAAAATTAATTATAATTATGTGGGAAGAAATATAAAAAAGACAAAAAGATATTTTTATAAAATTAAACATTTGGGAGGAGTTGTAACATAAATCAAATGGATGTATACCAAAGTTTATTACAATTTCTTCTGTTTGATAAATAGGTAAAAAGGTGTTATATGAAAATATACAAGAAACAAACAAAAATATGCATAAAAAAATAAGTTTTAAAATGTATTTATACCTCCGTTTTTGAAATTTGTTTTTTTAAATTTAATTTTGAACCTTGATTATTATAAAAAAGTTTGACATCAAAAAAAGTATATATTGAATATAAAGTAATAAAAATATTAATAATATAAATGATAAAAAATAAATTAGTTAATTTTGTAATAAAATCACCGCCTTGGTAAATATAATACAATAAATTTTAAAAAATGTCTATACTTTTTTTGAAATTTATGGTAAAATAATTATGAAAAATTCTTAGGAGGTAAAAAATGAAATTTAATAAAGATACAAAAATAGGGGAAATATTAGAAATTGCTCCAGAAAAAGCAGAAATATTAATGGAATGTGGAATGCATTGTATAGGATGTCCTGCTTCACAAATGGAAACATTAGAAGAAGCGTGTGATGTACATGGAATTGATGTAAATGAAGTTGTCGAAAAATTAAACAAAGAAGACAAATAATACAAACAAAAACAAAAAAATAAAAAAAATTTAAAAAATGTATTGACAATACTTATAAAATGGTGTAATATATATAGGCGTTGTTCAATACAAGCATATGGGCTATTAGCTCAGGTGGTAGAGCACTTGACTTTTAATCAAGTTGTCCCGCGTTCGAGTCGCGGATAGCTCACCAAAGATTAATTAAGAATTCTAATGTGAAAATAATTAGAATTCTATAATTTATGGCCCCGTGGTCAAGCGGTTAAGACACCGCCCTTTCACGGCGGAGTCATGGGTTCGATTCCCGTCGGGGTCACCATTGCCACTTTAGCTCAGCTGGCCAGAGCACCGCACTTGTAATGCGGGGGTCCCCAGTTCGAATCTGGGAAGTGGCTCCAACAAAGGTCAATAGTTTTGAGATAACTCTTAATTATTGGCTTTTTTATTTATTATGTAAAAAAGGAGAAATAAGTTAAAAAATGAAAAAAGTCGTTATAGTAACAGGTGCGTCAAGAGGAATTGGAAGAAAAATAGCTATAGAGCTTGCAAAAGAGGATTATATTGTTGTTGCAAATTATAATAAATCAGAAGAACAGGCTCAAAAATTAAAACAAGAAAACGATAATATTGAAATATATAAAGCAGATGTTTCCAAAAGAGAAGAAGTTAGAAAAATGATTGAATTTGTTATAAATAAATATAAAAAGATTGACGTAGTAATTAATAATGCAGGTATATCAGAAAGTAGTTTGTTTATTGATGCAACAGATTCTATATGGGAGAAAATGATAAACAACAATTTGTATTCTGCATATTGCGTAACTCAAGAAGCATTACCTATAATGTTGCATAGAAAAAAAGGATGTATTATTAATATTTCATCTGTTTGGGGCATGGTGGGAGGTGCCTGTGAAACAATTTATTCAATAGCGAAAGCTGGAATGGATGGTATGACAAAAGCGCTTGCGAAAGAATTGGGCCCATCAAATATAAGAGTAAATTCTATTGCACCAGGAATAATTGATACAGATATGAATAAAAATTTAACTGAAGAAGAAATAAATAGAATAAAAGAAGAAATACCATTAGAAAGAATAGGAAAAACTTCAGATATTGCTAAATGTATAAAGTGGTTAATTGAAGATGAATACACAACAGGACAGATTATTTCAATAAATGGTGGTTGGGTAATAGTATAAAAAACGGAACATTTTGTTCCGTTTTTTATACTTCTGAATGAGATTTCTTTTTATAGTTGCCTGAAACTATTTTAGGTAAATATGTAATGATTTTATATATAGCCAAACGAATTTTTTTGCTCCATAAATAAGATCTTCTTAACTTTTTTGCATTACCTAAAGAAACTGGCTCATCGTCTAATACAATTAGACTATTTTGTTGCTTTTCGATAGGGAAAATATAATTATTTCCATTATTGTTATCCCAAACGCCATTTTCATTATAAAAGCAAAAATTAAGAGATTCACTTGAATCAAGTTGAATTTCTGTTTGAAAACCAAGTTCAGATTTTTCCATTTTAATATCTTTAACATTATCCCAATTATATCCAAAACCATAATGAATATGAACGTCTTGAGAAGAATCTTGAAAAAATTGACCTGTATATGAAATCTTTATTTTACTATTTTCAACTAATTTGTCTGTATTAAAAAAGATGTTTTTTGTTAATTCCATTTTTATATCTCCTTATCTTTTGTTGGAATAATTATAATATTATTTTTTACAATATTCAAGTACTTTTTTAAAAAAATTCAAAAAAAGTTTAAGTTTAAAAGTAAATTCTAGATTTTGTTTAAAACTAGAATTTAGTCTTGGAATGAAATTCTACCTATCTAGA
>CALXJW010000023.1 GCA_944388725.1 uncultured Clostridia bacterium
TATAAATATATATCTAAACAACTTTTTTCTTGTTCCATATGGTAAATACAAAATTCTCTTTCCATATTTATCTTTTAATTCTTTTGTTGTTTCATCTTTTTCTGTTATTATATGATAATCATATTTTTCGAATATTGGACTTAATTGTTGTAATTCGTTAAAATGTCCTCCTGTACTTGAAATAAATAATACTTTCTTTTTTTTATTTTTTTGCAATTTATTTTATCCTCCACTTTTAAACTAAAAAATATATATACATTATACTTGTTAATAGATTTTTTTTCAAGTTTTTATATTTAATTTACAATATTAATAGATGAATATCTACAATTTACACTAAATTTGCAAAAGGGAAAAAACAACTGGCGGGTGCATTGCACCCGCCGTTGTTTACAGATTGTAAATGTCGATTCCCATCATCATCATTTTCCCCCCTACAAAAATAACTAACGGAGATATGAACCCTTTTAGGAAAATCCACTTCGTAAGAGCAATCTCTGGGGTCTCTCCAATAAGGCAAATAATCCCCATCATACAGATCATGCCTCCAATGATTCGGATTAGAATCTTAACCAGGGAAATTTGCTGTCCTCTCTCATTTTTTTTCATGCTAATTCCTCTCCCTTTTTGAGAACCAATTCGGCTCCTTTTTTACTTCTCTCATACTTTAATTATACTACTTTTCATAACATTTTGCAAATTATGTAAAACAAAAGCAGAAATTTCCCTTTTACTAACAAAAAGACAACTAAAAAATTAGTTGCCTTCAAAAATATTATCTTATTAATAATTCATTATTTATTATGCTCTTGGATGAGCTTTTTTATATATGTTTTTTAAAGATTCATCTTGAAATTGCATATATATTTGTGTAGATAAAATATCTGAATGTCCTAGCATTGTTTGAATTGATTTTAAATCTGCACCATTTTGCAATAAATGTGTAGCAAATGAATGTCTTAATACATGTGGTGTTATATCTTTTTCTATATGAGCTTGTTCTTTATAATATTTAATAATTTTCCAAAAACCTTGTCTTGTTAATCTTTTACCATTAACATTTACAAATAGAGCTTTCTCATTTTCATCTTTTATCATTATTTTTCTTGCATTAAGAATATAATCCTTTAAAGCTTTTAATGATAAATTTCCTATTGGAACTGCTCTTTCTTTTCTTCCATTTCTACAAGTTGCATATCCTTGTTCTAAATTGATATCATCTATATTTAATGAAATTATTTCTGTTACTCTCATTCCAGTTGCATATGCAAATTCTAACATTGCCTTATCTCTTGTTCCTTTTAAATCCACATTCTTAGGTTGTTCTAATAATAATGCAACCTCTTTTGATGTTAATACATTTGGAACTCTTTTTTCTATTTTTGGTGATTGTATTCCTTCAGTTGGATCTTTTTCAATCATTTTATTTCTTGTCTCATATTGATAAAAAGATCTTATTGAAGCTAATCCTCTTGATATTGTTGAGGGTTTTTTTCCTATTTCTTGCATGTATTTAATGTATTCTTTTATTCCTTCATCTGTAATTTTAGTAAATTCTTTTTCTGTTTTTTGTATATATTTTTCAAATTGTTCTAAGTCTCTTCTATAAGATTGAAGTGTATTTTTTGATGCTTTTTTTTCAGTTTCTAAGAATTTAAAAAATAAGTTTAATTGTTCTTCCATGTCTTCCCCCACCTAATAATAATTTTACATAATCTATGTACTTCTTATGTTATATCAAATATTTTCGAAAAAGTAAATAGATTTATTTTAATTTTTAAAAATATTTTACTAATTTTATAATAAGTCGATATGATATTTCGATTTTAATTATAGAAGCAATTATTAAAGATATTAATACAATGATTGATGTTATAGTATGTTTTGCTATTGATATTTTTATATTTTCTTTTCTTTTATCTTTTATTATGGATTTATATAATTTGACACTACTTACTCCTAAGATTATCAATGACGGAATATATATAATATTTTGCATAAAAATCGTTATTAACAGAAAAAATAATCCCTTTATTTTTCCTAGTACATATATGCAAGAAGATATAGTATACCCTAAACAAAATCCTCTAAATAATATTAATCCCATAACTATTGGTATTCCTATTATTGTAGTCCCTGAAAACCATAGTAAAAAAACTAATCCTATATTCTGTTTAATATCATTTTTTAATTCATCACCAAAACCTATATTTTCTATTGTTTTGGTTTCGTCTATATATGTATTTATATAATTAATTATTTCATCTTTATTATCTAATTGATTTATAAATATTACTCCAAATAATATACCTATAATAAATATTCCCAATACTATTATATATGATTTTGTATTGTTTAAAATATCTTGCTTAATTATTTCTTGAAATGTAATATTCTTCTTTCGCATAAAACACTTTCTCCTTATTAAATAGATTTATACATAATATCTATTCAATAAAAAGATTTTTAGAACTTTATAACTTTTATGATACTGTTATTTTACCATAATTTCCTCCGCCACCTGATTCTACTTTCATGTGGCCATCTCTTGCATTTACTATATTATTAGCTACTTTCTCTCCAACAACAGCTTCTATGTCATCTTTCGATAATTTATGTAATATGTTCATTTCTGTTTCAAAGGAATTTAATAATTTATCTATTGTTTTTCCACCAATTCCAGGTATAAATGTTAATGGGACTTGATATACATATGGTGGTCTATTTGGTGGACTTTGTGTAGTATTTTTATCTTTTATTAATTCAATTCTATCAAATACTCCAAATGTTACATTTGTGCTTCCACATTTAGGGCAAATGTCTACAGGTTCTTTTGTTTCAATTGTACTATCACAATTATCACAATGAGTTCTATGATATTTTCCTAATTTAGGATCTAAACCATAATTAGCTATTATTTTTCTTCCATCTTCATTTTTTAATGCTTTTACTACTTCTTTAAAACTAATATCATTTACAAGCATTTTATTATATTCTCTAGCTATTTTAGGTAATGAATGTGCATCTGAATTTGTAACAAAGGTTTTATTTTCTAATTCTGTTATCATATCTGCTAAAAATGTATCTGAACTAAGTCCTAATTCTACTGCAAATATTTTATCATATTTTTCTTTAAAAATATTTTCTAATCTATCATTACAATTTCCATAATAACTTTTAAATGGAGTAAATATATGTGCTGGTATTAATATACCATTATATTTTTCCACAATATCTATTAATTCATATCCAGATACATTAGACCTTTGTGTACTTAAGGTTATATTATGAATATGTGTACTCATTTCTTGTGAAAATCCTTTGATATCTTTTAAATGTGGAAAAAAGCAAACATTATGAGCACTTCCACTTTTTCCATTTCTTCCTTTTTCTGATGTTTCTACTTCACTACCTAATAATATACAAACTTTATCTTTGTATATTATTCCTCCATCTTCTAGTTCATACGCATCTCCTGTTTGTAAAAAATTTTCTATATCTTCTATTACATAAGGTGATGCACAATCTATAATTCCTACGATATTTATTCCTTTTCTTTCTGCACATTCTTTTGCTATATTAGCAAAATTCAAGCTTCTTGCTGCTGTTATTTTTATTGGCTTTCCTTTTTCACTTCTTCCTATGTGTACATGTAAATCGGCAAATACTTCGTACATTTTCTCCTCCATCTAATTATCGCATTTTACGTGTTTTAATATTTTTTCTTCTATTTCTGCAGTAAACATTGCTCTATTTCTATTTTCTACTTGTGTCTTTTTCATAGTTAATTCTTCTATTTTTTCATCTGCATTTGATAAATATTCTTCTGATAAGCTTTTAACAAATTCCGGAATATTTTTAGAATCCCTAATTAACTTCTGTAATCTAGCAAATATAGTAGTATTTACTGCCCCTTGAATCTCGATTTTCTCCACTTCTTCTACAAATTCTCTAAATATTTCTAAATATTTATTATAATAAGATTTTAAATTCCTATGTTCTAATAAAACTAGTGCTTCATCTGGAGCAAATCCTATTCTTTCTGGTCTATCAATCAACATACCACCAAATTGATCAACCAATTCTAGTATGTCACTCTCTGGCTCTCTTGGATTTAATCCACTATATCTATTTACACCTTCACATATTTTACAAAATTTTTCATCAAATCCTAACTTTTCCAAATGTTCTGCACCATCAAGTGCATAAGTCTTTAATCTACCTATTTTCTGTGCATCATCAACTTTTTTACAATTGCATAATAAACATGCTGTCAAAATTATATTTGCATCTAATTTGATTTTTGTATATTTTAGGAACATTCTTGCTATTTCTGTTTTAAATATTATAGATTTATCAAAATTTATTCCTAATTTGGGTGCTAGAAAATAAATAATTTCTATTTTTGTGATTAAATCTTTTTCATTTAAAATATATTGGGCAAATTCTTCCATACATATCCCCTTTTCTCTTTTATATTAATTAATCTCGAAAGAATTTATTAAATTCTTCTTCATTAATTTTTTCTTTTGCTATTAATTCTGTAGCTATTGCATGTAATGTTTCTATATTTTGTTTTAAAATTTCTTGTGCATTCATATAAGCTATATCAATTAATTTTTTAACTTCTTTACCTATTGCATCTTGCATATCATCACCAAACATTTGATATTCTAATTGTCCCTCATTGTCTTTTAAAGATATTGGTCCGATTATATCACTCATTCCATAAGTTGTTACCATATCTTTTGCTATTTTTGTTGCTACCTCTATATCATTACTTGCTCCTGTTGATATGTCATTTAAAATTAATCTTTCTGCAGCTCTTCCTCCAAGCAATGCAATAAGTTTTTCTTCCATTTCTGTTTTAGATATATAATATTTATCTTCATCAGATTTGTACATTGTATACCCTCCAGCCATACCTCTTGGTATTATAGATACTTCTTTAACGGCTGTTTGAGTTGGTAAAAATTGACTTACAATTGCATGTCCTGCTTCATGATATGCTGTTAATTTCTTGTCTTTTTCTGATATTTTTCTACTAGTTTTTTCTAGTCCTACTGTTACTTTTTTTACTGCTTCATCTAAGTCTTCATTTGTTATTGCCATATGTTCTTTTTTAGTTGCTATTATTGCTGCTTCATTTAATATATTTGCTAATTCTGCCCCAGTAAATCCTGCTGTATCTTCTGCTATATTTTTTAAAGATACATCTTGTGATAATTTTTTATCTTTAGAATGAATTTTTAATATTTCTTCTCTACCTTTCATATCTGGTGCTGGTATAGTAATTTGTCTATCAAATCTTCCCGGTCTTAATAATGCTTTATCCAACATTTCTGGTCTGTTAGTTGCAGCTAATACTATTATTGTTTCTTCTGATGAAAATCCATCCATTTCTACAAGTAATTGATTTAATGTTTGATTATTTTCTGTTTCTGCACCACTATTACTTGTTCTTCTTGAACCTATTGCATCTATTTCATCTATAAAAACTATACATGGAGATAATTTCCTTGCTTTCTCAAACAGTTTTCTTACTCTTGATGCCCCTAATCCTGCAAACATTTCTATAAATTCTGATCCACTCATTGATATAAATGGTACATTTGCTTCTCCAGCTATAGCTTTTGCTATTAGAGTCTTACCTGTTCCTGGTTTTCCATATAATAAAACTCCTTTAGGTATTTTTGCTCCCATCTCTGTAAATTTTTTAGGTCTTTTTAAAAATTCTACAATTTCTTTTAGTTCTTCTTTTTCTTCATCTAATCCTGCAATATCATCAAAAGTAACTTTTGTTTTTCTTTCTGTATCATCATATACTTGTCCTTTTTCTCCTAATCCTTGCATTTTAAATATCATTATAAATAATGCCAACATTATTATTGTAGGTAAAAACGATATTATATATGATGGAATTTGCATTAATATACTTTGTGATTTTTGTTCTAAGTTTATTTCATTATTCTCTAATGTTTGTTGTTGTACTAATTCCATAAATACTTGTGTGTTAGGAATAATTGCCTTTTTTTCTTCTTCTTCATTTTTTAGTTTTACTTTTAATGTAGTACTACCTACTGTCATTTCTATTTTTTCAACATTTTTATTTACTATTTCATTAATTAATTGTGTATAAGATAAAGTATTTTTTTCCTTATCTTTAGATGTTTCAGTTTTATATATATACCATGCAGTCATTGCTATTAATATTAATAATACTATTATTAATATTAAATTTAAAAGCACCTTTAATAATTTTTTAGGTTTTTTTTCATTGTCTTTTTTCATTATTAAAATTCATTCCTTTCATTATGTCACTTAATATTTTAAGCTTCTGACCCTTTTGGTTCTTCATTATTATTTTCCTTTTCTTCTTTTTTCTCTTCTTTTTCCTTTTTTTCTTTCTTCTCTTCTTTTTGCCTTTCTTGTTCTTTTATTTCTTCTCTAACTTTTTCTTGTTCCTGCTTTATTTTTTCTACAATTTCTTGTTTTTTTAGATAATCATCTTTTATTATAAATATTGATGCAGCTAAATATACATATGCTATTGTTATATATGCAATTGAAAAATATTCTATTGTAAAATCTGTAAAGTAATTAATTATTACATATATACAATTTAATAATATTGATAATGTTAAAGAATATATTGCCATATTAAATATTGCGGTAAATCTCATTTTGATTCTTGCTGTTAATGATGTAATCCATCCTAATACTGCTAATTCTACAGAGTCTAGTAGTCCAACTATAATATTCATTAATACCAAATATATTATTATTGACATAGAATATCTGATATAAAATAAATTCATTTTTTCACTTCTTAAATAATCAACTAGCTCTTCTTTATTAAATTGAGTAATATTTTCTTGTGTATAACTTTGTATAAAATCTTGGTATGTATATTCTTGGGTTTGTTTTTCTCCATTTTCATTTTTATTTTCTAGAATAATTTGATTTTTAAAAAAATATACTGTAGTTCCTATTTTTCCATTTTCATTTTTATAACTATCTTTATCAGTATCGTCTTCTAAGTTAGGATTTATAATTATATAATCTATTCCATTATATTGAATATTGTCTAATAATATTGGTTGTTCTATATCCATTGAAACTTTTCCATCTTGATAAGAAAAATCTGGAATATTATCTTGTATATATTGTGATAAATCTGTCACCATTTTTTTAGATTCTATTAGTGAACTGATAGTTAAAAATATTGATAAAACAATCATTAAAATAGTTATATATTTTATAGCTTTATATACTCCTTCTGCTGCCATATCAGGATATTTTTCAAACTTAGTTATTGAATACCATACTTTTTTAAAAAAATTAATATTTTTATTTTTTTCTGCTTCCATTTCTTTTTCCTTTCTCTTGTTATACATAATCTCTTGTTATTTCACTATCAACAAACATTGGACTCACATTAAATATAACTTCATCATTTATTTTTATGTTTTTATCAGTTATGTCTACACTAACATGGTACATTCCCAATCTCCCTAATATTTTACATTTTTCGCCATTTATATTTACATATAGTTGTTGTTTTTTAAAGACATTTTTTACATCTCTGACTATATATCTCAATTTGTCTATTGGTCTAAACATATCTTTTTCATTTTTTACATTAAATCCATCTGCATATCCACAAGGCACAACTGCTATTTTAGTTTCTTTTTTGGTTTTATATGAATTTGAATATCCTACATTATAATTAGCTGGTAATATTTTTATTTCTGATACATTAGATTTTAAATATCCTATTTTCTTTAATCCCCATTGATTTTTTATAGATAATCTTCCTAAAAAAGCTGATCCTATTCTAACTGCATTTAAATGCATATTAGGGAATCTAAAAAAAGCTGAAGAATTACATACATGTAGCATTCCAGTTTCTATATCATTCATTTTTAAAACCTCTATACATTGTATGAATCTATTAAATTGTTCTTGTGTTTCTTTTCCTTTCCCAAAAAAAGAAATTGAAAAATGTGTAAATGTTCCTTCTATTTTAATATTATTCCACTTTTTTAAATTTTCTATAATTTCTTCTCTTTGATTGTAAATAAAACCATATCTACCAAAACCTGTATCAATTTTTAAATGCACTCTTATTTTTTTATTTTTTTGTCTACCAATTTTATTTATTATTTCTCCATTCTCTACTGATCCAAGTGTTAGAATTATATCATTTTCTATTAAATTTTCAATATCACTTTTTATTGATGTAGATGATAACATTAATATATCTTTATCAATACCATTTTCTCTTAATTTTATTGCTTCTTCTACTGTTGAAACTGCAAAAAAGTCTATTCCATTATCAATTAAAAACTTAGTATATTTTATTAAGTCTATGCCATATCCATTACCTTTTACAACTGCTATTATTTTTACTTTTTTTCCATTATCATTTTTATCGTTTTTGTCTATAATATCTTTTATTATCTTAATATTATGCTTCAAATCTTTTTTATCTACAATTAATGCCTTCATCTTTGTTCCTTTCTAAAGGTATTATTATTTTTTGAATTTTGTTTTTATTGCTCTTACATTTCTAAATGTTTTTTCTGCTATTTTATAAATAGAATATGTCAATGGCTTAAATGGTATATATACTTCTCCAATGAATTCTGTAAAAGTTGCCCCAAATCCTTTTTTAAATCTATATAATCCATATTGAGGGTGATTTTCATCAACTACTCCAGATACTCCTCTAAAATCATATATATCATCTTTTCTTGCTATTGCCATTTTTATCATTTCCCATTGCAATAAATAATTTGGCATTAGATTTCTATGTTTATTACTACTTGCACCATACAAATACCATGTTTTATTTCCATACATTATTGGAATAACTCCAGATATTGGTTGTCCGTCATAATACGCTAATAATAATTTCATATGTTCTGGTGCTAGTTCATCATACATTTTTTCAAAATATGATAATGGTCTTATTATAAATCCATCTCTTGCACCAGTTTCTATCATTATTTTGTGGAAGATTTTCAAATCTTCTCTATTTCCTTCTTTTACAGTAACTCCTTTTTTAGTTGCCAATCTAATATTATATCTTGTTTTTGAATGAAAATTTGCAAATATTTCATCTTCTGTTTTTCCTTTTATATCTAGTCTAAATACATATCTTGGCTGTATTTCTTCTCTAAAGTTTTTGGCATCATCTTTAATTTTATATCCTAAATTAGTTACAATTTTTCTGAATTCTTCATCTTTGCTTTCTATATCCGGTTCCGCTTTATATACTATTGCTTTATATTTTTTTGCTAGTTCTTTTATTCCATCAGTTAGCTGTTTCATAACTGCTATATCATGTATATCACATGTTGGTCCTCTTGAAGAATACATTATATTACCAAAAATCGGTATTTTTCTTATCAAAACATTTACTGCCCCTATTATTTTACCGTTTTCATCTTCTGCTAATACTGTTTCATTAATCCAATTTGATTTTACTTTTGCCCATTCAGGTGATTGTTGAAAATTACATCTTTCATGTTTTTCTAAAAATTCTTTATATTCGTTTTGGCTTTTTTCATCAGTTACAAATCGCATTTTTGTCCTCCCAATTATTATTTACTTTTTGTCATTATTTTACACTAATTAAATTATTTTTACAAGGGTTTTTATAAATTAATTGATTGTATTATTTTTTTATTGTTTGTATAATATCTACTAAGTCATTTATATATTGTCCTATAATTGGTAAATTTAATTTTACTAATTTTTGTAAAAAATAAACAATTATAGCCGTTACTATAGTTACACCAATTCCTATACCTATTCCTCTAAAAATTCCTGCTATAAAATTTCTTTTAGCTATTTCTTTTTTATTACCCAACACATAAAATATCTCTTCTAAATTTTTATTTTCTAATTTAACTATTAGCTTTTCTATATTATTGTTTAATCGTTTTTTTATTCTAAACATAAAGACCATCCTAACTTATTATTAGAATGGTCAATTTTTTTTAATTTATTACATTTTCTAAAACTGAATTTGTATTTTCAGTAATATTATTTTCTTGGTCATCATTATTTTCTTGATTTTTCATCATTTCTTCTAATGAATTTATTAATTGTTGTAATTGATTTAAATCAGTTCCAATCATTTCCCAATCATTCCTATTTGTTGATTCCGTTAAATTTTTATTTGCATTAATTATTGCATTTATCATTCCTTCAATATCTTCTGTATTATTTATTTCTATATTCACAGCTGATTGAGACAAAAGATTAGATATTGCTTTTTCTATAGTATCACCTATTGCAACTTTAGTTCCTGATGCAACAATTACTTTTTTCAGAGTAGTTGGAGTATTAGGTTCATTTGTCATAGTCTGATAAATTGTTTCTACATACAATATGGTATTATTTATTGGTATAATCTTCATTTCCTTTGTTATTTTGCTTCCCGAAACATTTAATGTTTCCAATTCTGCTGATATTGTTTCATCTTGTTCTATTTGATTATCTAATTGTATAGGACCTAATATATTACTATCTGAAGGATATTTATAAATTTGCAACTTATTTTCTCCATTATCACATGTTCCTATTAAAAATGATGTTATATTTGATTTTCCATTTTGTGTGTACATTTGTATTATTCCAAATTTTGAGTTTTCATCGTTTGGAGTTTTAATTATTGCATAATAAGGTTCTAATTCATTTGTTTTTGTTTTTGAAGTAGAAGAACTTCCATATTTAGCCAATGACCAAATATCACTATTTCTATATAATATATCTTCTTTTACATTATGATATACCATTAACATTTCTGATTGAATTTTATATAAATATTCTGGATATATCATTTGTTCTTTTATATCTTCTGGAATTTCTTTTCCTGTATAATCTGAAAATAGTGTTGGATATAATTTTAAATAAGCCATTATTATAGGATCTGTTCTATCTGTTATATAAAATGTCATTTCACCATTATATGCATTAATTATTACTTTTACTGAATTCCTAATGTAATTTATTTTTTGTTTTGAACTCTCATATTCTATTTCTGAATATGTAGAATAAGGATATTTGTCTGAAACTGTATATCCATCTAATACCCAATAAATTTGTCCTTCACTAATAACTGTATATGGATTTTCATCATATATTAAATATGGTAATACTGTTTTTGCTCTTTCTCTTATATTTCTGTTTGTTAATATTTTACTATCATTTGTTACTGTGTTAGACATTGCTAATTTAATATCTCCATTTGTAATTGCTAGTATTAATCTGTCAAAAAAGCCAACTTGTATTCCAGAATCACCCGTATAACTATATATATGTTCTATTCCATCTGTATCTGTATAATCATATTCCTCTTTGTTTTTAGTATTTATAACAGCTATACTATTGGTTTCTTGTCCATAGTATATACGAGGGTCATCTATTTGATATATATTATCTCTACCATCTATATCATTCTGAATATATTTTACATTTCCATCATTAGTTACTTCTGTTGCTGATGTGACTATTTGCCCAATTCCATGTGTATATTCATATGTTTTATTATTATATGATGTTGTATCACTTTCTATTTCTCTTGGTGAAACATATACTAATTGTTTCTCTCCATTTATTTCATATTCTTGTAAAACTGCATCTCTATATGTGTAATATCCTGATTCTGTTTGTGTATCTTCTAAGCTTTGTAATACCATATTTTCATTTATTATTGGTATATTATCTATTACTTCAGAATTTTGTTCAATTTCTTCTTGTGTTATAGTTCCAGTATATTCTATACTAGTTTCTTCTGCATTTATATTATATGCTTCTTTAGTTGCATTAATATTTTCCGATATATACTTTTTTTCCTTATCGAATTCATTTGGCTTAACAAATATTAAATCATATCCAATAATAACTACAAACAATAATACCAAATATGTTGGAATTGATAATAATGTATATATTATTTTTTTGTTTTGATTATTTAAAAATTGCTTGATAGCTGTTCCAACAGCTAATACTATTATTATAGCAAATCCAATATAACCCCATAATTCCACTGTAGATTCTATATTACCAGCACCTGTTAGTTCTATTTCATTACTTAATGTTAAAAAAGTTCCTAGTACTGCGTTTTGTGTATTTAATATTGTCAATCCCGCTATACCTAAAGCTAGTAAAAAAGCATTTCTCAACAATTTTTTTATTAATCTACTGTTTTTTAATAAAGTTCTATCTATTGCTTCAAAACACAAATTAAAAACAAGTATATAATATCCTGCCATATATGCGCTCAATGCTATTATTACTGTAATAAAGTATTTTATAATTGTTTCAATTAATGGCTTTATAAACATGTAATATGATATATCTAAATTAAATATTATTTCAGTTTTTTCAAATGATACATTACTAATAAATAATAAAACTTTTTCTAATAAATCATTAGATATAATAACACTTGCTATTGCAGAAACTATTAATGTAATTGATTTATTTGGTAGCTTAGGCATTTCTTTTTTTTCCTGTTCAAAAAATGGTTGCAACCCTTTTTTTATACCTCTATTTGTAAAATATATTATTGTGCTTAAAAATATAAAACTTATCCCCATGATAATATATTTATATCTAATGTTTTTTAAAAATACAGATATATATTGTTCACCTATTTCTGCATATTCTAAGTATTGACCTCGTAAAGAAATATATGTTATTAATAAATATAGTGCAATAAATATTATTACTGCTATTGTTCTTATTCTTTGACTTAATTTTAAATTATATTGTTTCATTTTTTATTCCTTTCATGAAATATTTATATTATTGCTTTAGCAAAATCTTTAGCATTGAATGTTTCCATGTCATCTATTTGTTCTCCAACCCCAATAAATTTAATTGGAATTTGATTTTCTTCCACTATTCCAATAACTGCTCCACCTTTTGCTGTTCCATCTAATTTAGTTAATACTATTCCTGTTATATTTGCTTGTTCTTTAAAAGCTTTTACTTGTGATATTGCATTTTGCCCTGTTGCAGCATCTATAACTAATAACACTTCTTTTGATGATTCTTGCATTTCTTTATCTATAACTTTTTGTATTTTATTTAGCTCATCCATCAGATATTTTTTATTATGTAATCTTCCTGCTGTGTCACATATTAGAACATCTGCTCCTATCTCTCTAGTTTTTGAGATTGCATCATATACTACAGATGCAGGATCCACTCCTTCTTCTCTTTTTACAATTTCAGCTCCTGCTCTTTTAGCCCATATTTCCAATTGTTCCACTGCTGCTGCTCTAAAAGTATCTGCTGCTGCTATTACAACCTTTTTGCCATTCCTTGATAATTTTGCTGCTATTTTTCCTATTGATGTTGTTTTACCAACTCCATTTACTCCTATTACTAATATTACAGATGGTTTTGTTTCTAATTTTAATGTATTATCTGATATATCTAATATTTTTTGTATTTCTTCTCTTAAAGCTTCTTTTACTTGTTCTTCATCTTCTAATTTTTCTTTTTTAATTCTTTCTCTTAAATTTTGTATTATTTTTGTAGATGTTTCTATTCCTATATCGGACATTATAAGCACTTCTTCTAATTCTTCTAAAAAATCTTCATCTACTTTTCTAAAATTACTAAATACATCATTTATTTTTTCATTTATTGATTCTTTTGTTTTTGTTAACCCTTGTTTTAATTTATCAAAAAATCCCATTATTCATCTCTCCTTTTTATACAGATTTATTTTACCATCTTTTGCTACAAAAAGCAAATGTAAATTGGGGTAAATTGGGGACGGTTCTCTTTTTTACATTTGTAAAAAAGAGAACCGTCCCCAATTTACCCCAATTTTACCGAATTGTTCTATACT
>CALXJW010000024.1 GCA_944388725.1 uncultured Clostridia bacterium
ATGTGCTTTAATTAGTCAAATATTTAATTTAACAATAAATAATATATTTTTAAGAATTATGCACATTATTGGTGGATTTTCTCCAACTATTGCTTCCTATATATCATTAAAAAGAAATAACAAAGTTGAAAATTTAAAAGAGTGGTTTAAAAAAATATTCGATATAAAACACAATATTTTGACTTATGTTTTAGTAATTTTATTTGTATTGATTTATTATATTTTAGGATGTACAATAAATGGATTTGAATTTGGTACTCCGATATTTATGCTTATAGTAATCTTACCAATGATGTTGCTTTATGGTGGTAATGAAGAAGTTGGATGGAGAATGATTTTACAACCTGAATTAGAGAAAAAATATGGATTCAATGCAGCAACAATTTTTACTGCTATTATTTGGTGGCTATGGCATTTACCAATATTTTTCATAAAAGGAACTTCTAATGCAAACATGAATTATTTTCTTTTTGCGATTATGTGTTTAACATTATGTTATGCTTTGGCAACAATAAGGAAAGTATCAAAAGGTGTTTTTCCTTGTATATTAACTCATTGTCTAATAAATGGATTATCTTCAATTTTTATATTCAATTATAGTTGGTTAAGTTGTTGTGCGAGTTTAATTGTAACAATCATAGTATCAATGTTAATATTAAATATAAATAAAAAATATGCAAGTTAATTACAAGTATGATTTTTAGAAAAAATAAAAAAATAATAGGATCACTAGATTAGTGAAAGTGGCGAAACATATGAGACAACGGTAGAGACTCTCGAAAAAGGTTAGACAATAATGAGCAGTTAAATATGAAAAGTTGCGAGGAGGATGGATATAATAACTGCAAAAAAGATAAAGAAGAAAGTATTAAAAAGTTGAATAATACAATTGAAATAATAACTAGTAATTTAAAAGGGAGAAGATGATATGAAGAAATTAACTGGAATGAAATGTATTATGTTTGTTTTAATTGCCTTTGTAGGATTGGGAATAGAAGTCGTGTTAGCCTTTTTTATTGAGCCAATATTATATGGTTCAAGTATGAATAACTGGAATACTTTTGAAAGTATTCTACATTGGATTCTAACTTGTATTTCTTGGGGACTTACAGGGCATTTTATAGTTAACTTATCAAAGAAAAAATATGGATTTGATTTAATAAAAAGAGGAGATAAAGTTAGAAAGTGGAAATGGTTTTTAATAATTGTGTTTATAATAATGAGTTTGATAATATCTTATATAGATTGGAATGGATTAAAGTTATTGAAAGAATTAAATTATAATGGATTATTAAAATTTATTTTTCAATATATTTATTATACTTTTGAAGTTATGCTAATAACACTAATTTTAATATTTGGTCAAAAGGCTTTTGAAGAATGGTTTAATAATGTTAATATTCCTTATGGAGGAATAATTCTTGCTATTACATGGGGAGTAGCACATTTTTTTACAAAAGATATATTAACTGGAATAATAACTATAATATCTAGTTTTGCTTTTGGTAGTATTTATCTTCTAGTTAATAGGGATATTAGAAAAACCTATCTTGTTTTATGGATAATGTTTGTTTTATAAATAACAATAAATAGGGCCGACAGTTAGTTGAAGATATTAACTTTTTATTATATAATATGAAATGTCAAATAGTAAGGGAGGGGATTGTATATTCCAAATAAGTTAATAGAAACTTATATAAAGTGTATAGAAAATAAATATTTAGAAAAAGAAGATAAATATAAAGAGCAGTATGAAACTTTTATCGCGAACAAAAAAGAAATGACAAAAGAAGAAGAAAAAGTATTGTTAAAAGAATACCCAGATATTACTCAAACTTTAATTGATTTATTAAAGTATACCAATGGGACTTATGAAGATTATATATATTTTTTATCTTATGATGTGGATGATGGTGAATATCCATATTATTTATTATCGTCTAATCAGATTATAGAAACAAAAAATGAAGCGATTAATTACTTGGCAGATATGATTGATAGAGAATATGATGATGTAGTGGTTGATGAAAGAATTATAGATAATTCTAAAAATGTGCACTGGCTACATTTTGCCGATTGTATGAATAATGGAGGAACATCTCAATTATTTATTGATTTTACGCCATCTGTAAAAGGAAAAAAGGGTCAAATAATTAGATTTTTACATGACCCAGATGAATTATTAGTAATAGCCGACAGTTTTGATGAATACATAAAAAAAATCATTGATTCAGACTTTGCCTTTATCAAGAGCTGTAGAGAATATGATGCGAAAATAGATGAAAAATGCAGTGGAAAAAATAATAATAAATCTATGTTTAAAAAAATTTTATTTGTAATAGTTGGTATTATTTTGATTATAACGGGAATGTTTTTGTTCCTATAAATAAAATATATTATCTTGAAAAGAAAAATTAGCATATTTAAACAACTCTATAATTAAGTATAATGCGTTACTATTTTAACTTTAAAAGAAAATTTGCTTGCAGGATTATTATTGATTTGTTCTTGTCAATAGGATTTTGTCTAAAATCCATCAAGAATATGTAAAAATGAAAATATAACAATATAAAAAATATTAGTAACTTGTTAAATTCTCAGGTTCTGTCCTGTAATTATTAAAATAAATGTTATAAACTTATTTTAGAAAGAGGGATGATTATGAATCAAGAAAAAATAGGGAAATTTATTGCTGAATTAAGAAAAGAAAAGAATATGACCCAAGAACAACTTGCAGAAAAAATGGGAGTTACGAATAAATCAATTAGTCGCTGGGAAAATGGAAAAACAATGCCAGATTTATCTATTATTACTATTTTAGCAAAAGAACTTAATGTGGAAGTATCGGAGTTGTTAAATGGAAGAAGAATGACAAAAGAAGAATTAGAAAAATTAAGGGATACAATAAACAATATAATTGAATATTCGAATAAAGAAAAGCAAGATAAGAGTACAAAACTAAATAATTATTTTATAGTAGGGTTAATATGCATTTTAATTGTTATCTTAGATAAACAATTTAATTTACTGTCATACATATTCAAAAATAATATACCAGATTTTATAAATGGTGTTTTATGTGCTTTAGGATTATTATTTGAGTTTATTGGATTTTATAATAATAATAATGAAATAACTTTTAAACAAAAGAAATTGAGATTAATTAAGAAAAATTCTGGATTCACTATCTAATTTATTTGGAAGTATAATTACTCAATTATTAAATTCAATTTCAATAGAAGTAGTAGGGATGTATTCTATATTTATAGTTTTACTGGGTGTTATAGGTTTTATATGTTTTTTAAAGAATAAGAAGAAATTAGAAATAGATAATAAAAATAAATTATTAGATAAAGTAATACTTAAAGAGATGTTTACTAATAAAGGAATTATTATTTATGTTATATTAACTATAACAATGATGGTTTTTAAGAATGTTTTATAGCATAGATTACAGTATATAGAAGAAATATTATTTAGAGGTTTTATATTAAAAGAATAGCTAATAAATTTGGTTATATGATGGTTAATATAATTCAAAACTAGAATTTTATTTTATAATTGAGTAATTTTAGAGGAGAGCAAATTAATTAATATGGAAAACATAATAAAATTTGAAGATTTAGAAGAAATAATAGATAAATATAAAACAGAAAAAAGTAAAATATCAATATATGTTAGAGATATGAATAAAAATATAATTGTATATTACAATTCTAATATAAAAGTAAATTCCGCCAGTTGCATAAAAGTAGGTATCATGGTAGCAGTATTAAAAAAAGTACAATTAAATGAAGTGAAATTGGAAGATATAATAAACTTTGAAAATTTAAATTTAGATGGTGATGACGGAATATATAATGAAATTGAAAAAAAGGCAACAGTATTAGAGTTGTTAACTTTTATGATTATTAATAGTGATAATTTAGCAACAAATGCTTTAATTGAATTGTTTGGTTTTCAATATTATAACAACTTTTTTAAAGAAATAGGATTATTAAATACAGAACTTAATAGATTTATGGGAATATACAATTTGGAAAAAGAAAATTATACAAATAATGAAGACATGTATAATTTATATAAACAATTATTTCAAGAGAAACTTTTAAATAAAGAATTGAGTGGGATTGCGAAAAATATATTATATAAACAAAGAGCCAAAAACGCAAGTCAAAGATATATATATGAAGATATAAAAGTATATCATAAGACAGGAGGATTAGGTTACTTGAATTTAAAAAATGATTGTGGATGTTTTGAAATGAAAGGAAAATTGTATTATTTTGGATTTTTTATGGAGCAAATGACTTCTAAAAAAGATGCATCAATATTAATAGGAAAATTATTTAAATTTATTTATATGAAGTTACTACAATACTAGATATGTGTTTATATAGATGAAATAAAAAAATATTAGTATTATGTAAAAAAAGAGTATATTATGAGGTAAACCATCATTATTAAACTTTTTAGTCTAATAATTGGGGGAAAACTTCATTATATACTCTTTTTTGAATATACCAAATTTAAAACAAAATAGATAATAGTAATTAATTATAAATGCTTTTTTCATATAATAAAAAATGGAAAAAATACTATAATCTACTTGTTGGAATTTCGACAAAATTATAAAAAAACATACATTTTTTTATAATATATGATATAATAAATTTGCATAATATATACTATAATTTATAGTTTCAAATTATTAATAAAAAATATAAAAAGGTGAAAAATGAAAAAGTACAAAACAAAAAATTTTATGGAAAGTATTAAATACGCATTTATAGGTATGTTTAAAATGCTTAAAGAAAGAAATATTAGAATATATTTTGTTATAACAATAATATTTACCATTCTCAATATATTAAATAAAAGTAATAAAATAGAATGGGTTATATTTATAATTTTATGTTTTTCAGTATATGTTGCAGAAACAATAAATACCTCAATTGAAATTATTGTGGACAAGCTGGAACCAAATAAAAATATACATGCAAAAGATGCAAAAGATTTAGGGGCAGCTAGTGTTTTATTTTGCGGTTTTGCATTTTTTATATGTGAAGGGATTATTTTGTTATGGTAAATATAATAAAGATGTATATAACACTGATGCCAGTTATATTAGGAGGAATAGGAAATATGATTTTTGTAAAAACAACATTTTATAAAAATCATAACAAACCAATAGATAGTGGGAAAAATATTTTTGGAAAAAATAAAACTTGGATAGGTGCTTTTTCGATGATAATTCAAGTAACAATTTTTCAAATTATATTAAGCTATACTGTGCTGTCAAAATATAATTATATATATGAAAATAATGAAAACATTTTAAAACTAAATTTAATAGTAGGGTTACTATTAGGAACAGCTTATATAATCTTTGAATTACCGAACAGTTTTGTGAAGAGAAGATTAAATATCGAACCAGGAAAAACCAAGAATTGGATTTCATATATTATAGATCAAATTGATTCAATTATTGGAGTTACTATAATATTATGCTTTTATACAGATATGACTATTATTCAATTCTTAGCTTACATTATTTTGGGAGCTATAACACATTCATTAATAAATTTAATCTTATATTTTGTTAAAATAAGAAAAAATATATAACAGAGTAGGAGAGAAAGGTAATAATGATTATTATTGGAAAATGGAATAAATCAGTAATATTAACTTACATTGGACTTTTAATAAGTATATTTGGAATATATACATGTTTTTACATAGGAAACAGTATAAACATAGCAATGTCATGCTTAATCATTGCAGGAATATGTGATTTATTTGATGGAATGATAGCAAGAAAATGCAAAAGAAATGAAGAAGAAAAAAATTTTGGAATACAATTAGATTCGTTAGTTGATGTAATAAATTTCATTGTATTACCAATTACTATATTTTTGAAAATAGGACTTAATTCATGGTATAACATAATTATATTTGGAATATTTGCAATATGTGGAATAGCACGTTTGGCATATTTTAATATAATGATTAAAGACAATAGTAGTCCTGTAAAATATTATAGTGGTTTGCCAGTAACATATGCAGCAATGATATTTCCAATATTATATTTATTAAGGTATATAATAAATTTGGACATATTTAAGAATATATATACTTCAGTAATATTAGTTGTAGCAATATTAAATATATTAAATATCAAAATTGCTAAACCAAAGGGAATTGCATATATATTATTTTCACTTTTAGCAATTGTAATGTTAATATTGTATTTGGGGGTTTTATGAAAATAATATATAATAGGCGAGGTAAAAGTCTTGAAAAAGAAGAACAGTATGGTGAGAAATATTTGAAATTTTTATATAATACATTATTAGGACGTATTGTTTTAAAGATAATTATTAATCCTATATTTTCAAAAATAAACGCAATATACAATAAAACTTTTTTTAGTAAAAATAAAATAAAGAGGATTATAAGAAAATATAAAATTGATATTAATGATTTTGAACAAACAAATTATAAATCATTTAATGAATTTTTTATAAGAAAGAAAAAACAAACATTTTATAATGAACAAGCAAATATTTTTATTTCACCAGCAGATTCAAAATTAATTGTTTATAAAATAACTAAAAATTTAAGAATAAAAATAAAACAAAGTATTTATACATTAAACGAACTATTAGATGAAAATATAGATCTGAATGAATACAAAGATGGAAATTGTTTGGTATTTAGATTATCTATGGATGATTACCACAGATATTGTTATATAGATGATGGAGAAATAAACAAAGTAAAAAAAATAAATGGATGCTTGCACACAATTAGCGCTATTTCAAAAGATTATAAAGTATATAGTCAAAATACTAGAATGTGTAATTATATAAGCACTAAAAATTTTGGAGATATAATTTGTATGGAAATAGGTGCATTATTAGTAGGAAAGATAAATAATTATAAACAAGAAAAGTGTTGTAAAGGTAAAGAAAAAGGCTATTTTGAATTAGGCGGTTCAACGATTGTAATTATTACGAAAAACAATATAAAGATAGATGACGATATTCTCGAATATAGTAAAAAAGGTATAGAAACAAAAGTAGAATATGGAGAAGGAATTGGTGAATTAATATGTTAAAAAGATTACAGATTTATTTTAAAGAAATGTATCCAATTATTCCAAGAATAGTTTTAGGGTTAATAATTTTTTTTGAAATATATTTTATTGTATTATTAAATAGTGGAATTACAGAATTTAATATTGGTATTCAAGAAATTATAGGAACATATACTGTTTTTGCTTTTTTAATGTGGCTTCGTATTGCTGATGATTTAAAAGATTATGAAACAGATAAAAAACTATTTAAAGAAAGGCCTTTGCCAAGTGGAAGAGTTAAGAAAAAAGATATCATAATTGTCTGTATTATAGTGGAAGCCATAGCAATAGCATTAAATATAATGTTTATGAACAATATATTATTTTTTATAATTCTATATGGATATGGATATTTAATGAGTAAATGGTTTTTTCAAAAAAGTAAAATACAACCATGTCTTCCATTAGCATTAATAACTCATAACCCTGTCCAAATGTTTGTGAATTTATACATAATATCTTTTACATGTATAAAATATTCAATTTCTCCATTTTCTTTAACAACAGTAATGGCTTTGTTTACATTATATTTTCCAGCATTAATATGGGAAATATCAAGGAAAATCAAAGCGCCCAAAGATGAGAATGAATATGTTACATATTCTAAATTGTTTGGATATAAAAAGGCCACGAGATTTGTATTAATAATTACTATTATAGATATTATTACTAATATAATTTTAGTATGGAATTTAAATAAAATATCAGTTTTAATATTAATATTATTAGTATCATGGATGGTATATAAATTTGTTGAGTTTATAAAAAATCCAGAACAATATAAAATTGTTAGTAAGGTAGAAAGATATACGTATTTACAAGAGACTACAATGCTTGTAACTGTTGCAGTGTATCTTTTAATAGGTAAAATATAATGTATGGAAGTAAATTTGATAATTTAAACAAATTAAAAGAAAAAGGTTTTAATATTCCTAAATTTGAAATAATAAAATTCGAAGATGCTATAAATAATAGTGAAGAAATAGTAAAAATAGTAGAGAATAATAAAAATATTTCAAAAAAAGAATTAAGTGATTTATTAAAGATATATATTCAAAATAATATTAATAATGATTTTGAAATAAATTTAACATGTGAAAGATATGCTATAAGATCTTCATCAAATATAGAAGATGGAAAATATGATAGTTTTGCTGGTCAATTTGATACATATTTAAATGTGCCGCCAAGTGATTTAGATACTAAAATAATTGAATGTTTTAAATCACTATATAATGAGAATGTTTTAGAATATTTGGATAATAAAAATATTAATATAAGAGATATAAAAATGAATGTAATTATACAAGAAATGGTGCAATCAGAATATTCAGGTATAATTTTTACAGCAAATCCACAAGGAATATTGAATGAGAGTGTTATAGTAGTAGGAAAAGGGTTAGGAGAAAAAATAGTTTCTGATAAAATAAGAACAACAAGTTATTATTATAACCTTAATGACAATTTATATTATTTTGATGGAAAAGATGATTATTTGGGAAAAGTAACAGTTGAGAAATTAATTAATATATCTCAAAAAATAACACAAATATTAGGAAAATACTTAGATATTGAATTTAGTATTATAGGTGAAAATATATACATTCTACAAGCAAGATATATTACAACAATTACAGACGAAAAACCATTAGTTTTAGATAATAGTAACATTGTAGAAAGTTATCCAGGAGTGAGTACACCTTTAACAATTTCTTTTGTTAATTCAGTTTATTCAGGTGTGTTTGAAGGGGTGTGCAGAAGAATATTAAAAAACAAGAAAGAATTATTAAATCTTAAAAAAGTATTTAAAAATATGGTTGGTGCAGCAAATGGAAGAATATATTACAAAATTAGCAATTGGTATACAATTATTAAATTTTTACCATTTAGTAAGAAAATAATTCCTATATGGCAAGAAATGCTCGGAGTGAATAATAAAACATATGATAGTGAAAAAGTGAAATTGTCCTTCTTTACGAGAATTATGACATATTATAATTTTTTTAATGAATTGTTAAAAACGCCACAAAACATGAAAAAGTTAAATGAAAAATTTATAAAGATAAATAAATATTTTTATGAAACATTTAATAATTCTATGGATGAAAAAAGTGTGCTAAATTTATATAATGAAGTAGAAAAAAAGATATTATCTTGCTGGGATATAACCTTGCTAAATGATACTTATACATTTATATATACAGGAATATTAAAAAGTCGTTTAAAGAAAAAATATAAAAATTATGAAGAAAAAGCTAATTTATATATATCTGGTATAACAAATATAGAAAGTATGAAACCAATAAAATTTCTTATTGAGTTAGCTTATGAAAAAGATTTTATTTCAGATATTGAATATCAACAAAGATATAAAAAATATATAGAAGATTACGGAGATAGAAATTTAGAAGAGTTAAAATTAGAAAGTTTAACATTTAGAACAAATCCTGAATTGTTGGAAAATAGAATTAAAGAATATAGAAGAGATATGGACAAGTTAAAAGAAACATATGTAAATATGCAATATAATCATAAAACAAATGATATTGAAGAAGATTTTATAACAAAATATATTATAAGAAAATGTATGAATGGTATAAAAAATAGAGAGATATCGAGATTAAATAGAAGTAGAATATATGGTATGGTTAGGAGCATGGTATTAAGATTAGGAGAAATTTATAAAGCACAAGGAATAATTGAAGAAATTCGAGATGTATTTTATTTGAATTTTGAAGAAATAAAAAATTTAACCGATTTTAAAGAAAATATGAGAGATATTATTAATAAAAGAAAAGAAGATTATAAATTATTTAAATCTTTACCAGCATATACAAGACTTATATTTATGAATAATGAATTTGATAAGCATCACACCAATATAAATATGAATAAATTTTATAATGATACTAAGGAATTAAGAGGAATTCCATGTTCAAATGGAAAAGTTAGAGGAGAAGTTTTGGTAATAACTGATGTAAATGAGGCAAAAGATGTTAAAGATAAAATTCTGGTAACTAAAATGACTGATCCGGGTTGGGTGTTTTTACTTGCAACTGCCAAAGGAGTAATTGCAGAAAAAGGTTCATTATTATCACATACAGCAATAATATCAAGAGAACTTAAGATTCCATCAATTGTTGGTGTAAATAATTTGTTAAATACAATAAAAAGTGGTGATATAGTTGAAATGGATGGAACAACTGGAATAATAAGTATTATAAAAGAAAGTGGAATAAAGAGAAGAAATGGAAAAGATGAATTATATACAGTTTAATTTTGAAAAAAAATATATAAATGAATTTATAAAATTACCAAATAAAATATATTCAAACAATAATACTCAAAATACTAGAGAAGTAAAAGCTCTTTTAGAAGAAAAGCATCCACTTAGTAAATATTTTAAATTACATAAATTTTTAATATATCAAGATGGAAAATGTGTTGGAAGATTTACAATTACGATTTATCCAAATGATAATACCGCATATATAGGATTTTTTGAATGTGTAAATAATAATGATGTTGCAAAATACTTGTTTGATATTGCTAGAGAATTTGCAAAGAAGAATAAATATGAGAAAATTATTGGACCTGTAGATTCTTCTTTTTGGATTAAATATAGATTAAAGATAAATATGTTTGATAAAAAGCCATATACAGGTGAACCATACAATAAAGAGTATTATTTAAAAATGTTTTTAGATAATAATTATAAAATTATAGAACATTATACTTCTAATATTTATAAAAGTATTGATTATACTTATGAAAATGATAAATATTCTGATAGATATGATGAATTTATTAAGGATGGATATAGAATAGAAAGTCCTAACATGAATGAGTTTAACAAAAAAATAAAAGAAGTATATTATTTATTAACAGATTTATATAGGGATTTTCCGGTATATAAACATTTATCAGAAGAAGATTTTGTTAAGATTTTTAGCAACTATAAAAAAATTATGAATCCAAATATGATAAAATTTGCTTATTTTAATAATAAAATGGTTGGATTTTATATAAGTGTACCAAATTATAATAATTTAGTATATAATATCAATCTGTTTAATTTGATAAAAATTTTAAAATTAAAAAGCAAACCAAATGAATATGTTATGTTATATATGGGAGTTGATCATGATCATAGAGGATTAGGAAAAGCTCTTGTTTATAGTATAATGTCTGAATTAAAGAAAAGTGGTCTACCAAGTATAGGTGCATTAGCACGAGATGGAAAGATAACACAAAATTATGCTGAGGAACTGATAAAAGATAAGTATGAGTATGTATTGTTGGAGGAAAAAATAGATGGTTAAAATAAATGCAATAATAAAAAATGCGTATCAAAATTGGAAAAATAAAGGTTATATTTTTGAAAAGCAAAATAATGAATTTAAAGCAATTAAATATGGTGATTTTATAGAAAAGGTAAATGCTTTAGCCTATGAATTAATTGATAAAGGTTTGAAAGACAAAAAAATAATTGTGTTTGGACCCAACTCTAAATATTATATGATTGCAGATTTAGCTGTATTTGCTTATGTGGGAGTGAGTGTAAATATAAATTGCCAAACAGGAAAGGAAGAGTTGATAAAGATAATAAAATCTCTTGAGATAGATGCAATCATATATGATGAGAGACAGGAAAAATTGTTTGAAGAAATAAAAAGAGAAGTAAAGCAAATAAAATGTATAGGAATGCAAACAATTATTGATAACTTGAATATAAAAAGAGATATGTTTGCTTTTGAGGACAAAGATGAAGCGGTATGCTCAAAGATTATATATTCTAGTGGAACCACTTCAGAACCTAAAGGAATAATGTTGTCTCTAAAAAATATATTTTCTGGATGGATACCTTTGCAAAAAAGAACTCCTTTTACAGAAAATGATATTGTCTATTTGTTTTTACCATTACATCATACATATGCTAATATATATAATTTTATATATTCCTTATTATCAGGATTAAGTATATATTTATGTAGTGGAATGGAAAACTTAGAAAAAGAATTAAAAGAAGTGAATCCTACAATATTTTGTGCAGTGCCTTTAATATACAAAAAAATATATGCTAATAATCAAGATACTCTTATATCAGCATTTGGAAAGAATATTAAATATTTATATTGTGGTGGAGCAAAATTTGACATTGAAATTAGGAAAAAATATAAAATTTCAGGATTGCCTATGTTTGAAGCTTATGCATTGACAGAAACAGCATCATCTTTTTGTATAGAATATCCAAATAAAGATGATTTCGAAAGTGTTGGAACAATTTTTGAGAATATCGATGTTAAAATAATAAATAAGAATAAAGATAATATAGGTGAAATAATTGTTAAAGGTCCTAATGTTTTTTTGGGATATGTAAATAATGAAAAGTTAACAAAAAGTGTATTTACAGAAGATGGATATTTTATAACAGGAGATTATGGATATATAGATAATAATAAGTTATATATTGTGGGGAGAAAAAGTGATGTAATAATTGGAGAAAATGGAGAAAATGTTTATCCTAAAGAAATTGAAAAAGTTTTAAAAGAATATAGTCCAGATATAATAAAAGTACAAGCTTTTTTGGTGGATAATAAAGTGAATTATAAAATATATATTAAAGAATATAGTGATATTAATATAGAAGATATAATTGCTGACTATAATAGTAAGGCTACTAAAAAAGATTGCATAAAATTTTATAAAACAATATATTCAAAGCAAATGAATTTTAAAGAGTGAGTGAATTTTAATTAAGTTATTATTATGATTATTACAATATAGAGTTATTGTAGTTGTAAATATGAATGGATAGATGAATTAATAAATTAAATAAATACCAAGAGCCTCAGGCATTGCCTGGGGCTTGGATGGGAGGGAATTAGCGATTTTTACTGATATGAATCGTGTGGACACGAGCAATTGGAATTCCACGATAAAAAATTGTCCCTATAGATTGTACAAACTCGCAACCCTCAGGGACAACAGGGTTGTTATAGGAGTTGTCAAGGGGATGCTCTAGAGTAGGAATTTCCTCCTGGTCCTCCTGGGAATTTGGATCAAAAAAATCTCCTGGATTAAGATCCAACAGCTTTTGCAAAATTTCTGCCATTCTGATTCCTCCTAATGCGTAGCCGGGGTATATCCCCTTTTACTACAAACTAAAATACCGAAATATTATATCACAGATATAGCAAATATTACAAGAGTATTTGTGGAAAAACAGCGATGAGGAGTAAAAATTTTTATTTTTTATAATTTTCTAGCATTTTATTGCTTATATCAATATTTTAGATGCTTAATTAATTTTTTATCTATTTGACACATAAAATCCTTATCTCAAAAAATTATTTTTTTTTGCAGGATAAAGACATGAAAAAATTTTTCTAATGTCTATATCCATTGAATTATCTAGCTTTAGAGATGGTTGATGTATC
>CALXJW010000025.1 GCA_944388725.1 uncultured Clostridia bacterium
TGGTGAATCCAGCCATTAAGTTGGAACTAAAAAAAGCGGTGAATCCAGCCATTAAGTTGGAACTAAAAAAAGCGGTGTTTCCAGCCATTAAATTGGAACTTAAAAAAGTAGGATTAGAGCTTAAGCTCTAGTCCTTTTATATATTGTTTTTTAATGAGATTTAATGTATAATTAAATCACTAAGGAGGAGATTTGTTATGATTATAAATTTGAAAATTGTTAGAGTTAATTCTGACTATTGTGATTATTTAAGAAGATTTGACAATAAGGTAGCTTACAATAAAAATGAAAAAGAATTAAGGCCTTTTATAGGAGTATTATTTCAAATAGATACTTGTGAATATTTTGCACCATTATCAAGCCCAAAAGTCAAACACAAGAATATGAAAAATACAGTTGATTTTTTAAAGATTAAAGATGGAGAATTGGGAGCGGTTAATTTTAATAATATGATACCAGTAAATAAAAATAATTACTCTTTGGTAGATTTAAATAAAGAAACGTTAACTATTGCTGAGTTAAAGTATCAAAAGTTATTAAGAGAACAATTATCATGGTTAAATGCAAATTATAATCAAGTAAAAAATAAATCTTTTAAACTATATCAACTATATAATAATGGTAAATTACCAGAAAACATAAGATCAAGATGTTGTAATTTTAAATTATTAGAAGAAAAATGTGTTGAATATAATAAATAACTAGTTTTACCATAGGGACACACTTAAAAAAGTAAAAATTTAAAGACTGTCCCATTGAGAAAAATTTTACCCAAAAGAATGTCCCCATGGTAAATCATAAAAATTTCTAAATTCATATCCTTGTGATTTTAAGTAAGAAATAGAATCTTTTAAAACTAAAGAACTATCATTAACATCTTTGGTATCATGCATTAGAACGACTAAAGTATTTTTGTTTTTAGAAGATTCTTTTAAATTATTTAATAATTCAGTATTTGAGCATTTTTTTACAGAATCATTATTCAAGCAATTCCAATCTATATAAGTGTAATTTATATTTGGAAGGAGAGAAGCCATCTTCTCTTTTTCTTTTTTATAAAGAGGAGCCATAAAGCCATTTGGAAATCTAAAAATATGTGAACAATAATTTTCAATACTAATAGCTTTTCCAATGGCTAAATCAGTTTTTGTTATTTCATTAATAAAACTTTCGGAACTTTTATATAAAATATCATTATTATGACTATATCCATGATTTGCTATATAATGACCTTCATCATAAGCTTGTTTTACAATTTCTGGGTGAGCCTCCACACATTTACCAATTACAAAAAAACTTGCCTTTATATTTTCTTCTTTTAAAATTTCTAAAATTTTAGGTGTAACTGAAGTTGTTGGCCCATCATCAAAAGTTAAATATGCAACCTTTTCTTTTCCGCTGGTAAGAGTATTAATGTTATGCAAAAAATCATCTGAAACTTCACTACTACAATTTATTTCACATTTCGAATATACCAGCAAATAAATTATCAAAAAAATAGTAAATATTAAGATAAATAAAAGTATAGTAATAGATTTTTTGGAAAATAAAAAGATTCTCAAAAAAATCACCTCTATAGAAAATATTATTAAAATTTAAAAATATTCGTTATATTTTATTATCAAATTTAGGAAGTGAAGCATATTATTATAACAACAAGGAGGGATAATATGTATCCAAATTATAATATGTTTAATCCATATTTGGGATTTAATGATTACAATTACAGAAGTAGTGAGCCTGTTAATATGTATAATGACGAGATTATCACATTAAACCAAGCTATAGAATTAATACGAAAATCCGTAGGTGATGAGAAGGAAGATGAATTGTTTTATGATGAGTTAATAAAACAAGCTCCAACAGAAAGAGAAAAAGAAATTATTAGGAGCATTAGAGATGACGAAAGAAAACATAATCAAATATTAAGAGAGTTATATTTTAATTTTACAGGCCAAATTATACCAGCAGATACATCAATAGATAATGTGAATAACAAATTGAGTTACAAAGAACAATTAGAAAATGCTTTATTTGGAGAATTAGATGCAGTTGTAAAATATAGAAAAATACTAGGTACTATGCCTAGTGGTAAAAGCTATACTTTAATTATGTCTATAATGACAGATGAATTAAGACATGCAAATAAATATAATTTTTTAATACATAATGCTAAATAAAATATTATTAAAATTTAAAAATATTTGCTTAAAATAGAACAAAAAAATCAGTATGTACATAAAATATATAGAGATAAAATGAACAACAATTTTATCTTAATAGAGAGGATTTGATAGTAATGATTTTAGTAATGGCTTCTGATTATGATAATTTGAAAGAAGAATTACCAAAATGTATGAGAACAAAAGAAGATATAAGAGGTACAAAAGTTTATAGAGCAAAAATAAATGATAATGATGTATTATTTGTAAATTCGGGAATAACAAAAGTTGATTTTACAAGAAATTTTGCTAATGTTATAGGAAGATATCCAATAACACAAGTAATAGGAATTGGTAATGCTGCTTCACTAGACAAATGCTTAAAAATTGGAGAAGTTGGAATATGTGCTGATAGTCTACAATATGATGTGGATTTCACAAAATTAGGATATGAAATTGCTGAAATACCTGAGCTAGATAAAAGTGTATTTTATTCAGATAAAGAGTTAGTAAATACAGCAAAAGAAGCTAGTGAAAAAGAATGTATAGGATATGCTGTTGGCAGAACAATTTCTGCAGATAGATTTGTTAGTAATACTAAAGAAGCAGAAAATTTAAGAAAATGCTTTGAAGCAGATGTACTAGATACTGAATGTGGAATATTAGGAGAATTGTCATATCTATATTGTATTCCAACTGTAACAGTAAAGGGAATATGTAATTATGGAGATAATTGCGCAGTAGAAGACTATGAAGAATATAAAAATATGGCAAACAAAAAATCATTACAAGTAGCATTAACTATGATTGAAATGATAAGTAAAAAATGTAACAATGAATATCATAAAGAATGTAAGCAAGATTGTTACAAAGATTATTGTAATCATTAATATAAAGTAAAAGAGGGATTTAAAAATAAAATTCCTCTTTATATTATTTTACATATATAAAATCTAATAAAAATTAATAATAAAACATTGAATTATCTTCTTTTTTATTATATTATAATGAAAAAAGGGGATGTTTTTTTTATGGATAAATTAGAAAGATTTGACAAAGCTCTTAATGATATTATTGATGAATATAATAAACTGGGTAAAGAATTGAAAATATTAAGAGATGAAGGGAAAATGAAAACTACTAAATTTAGAGAATTATTAGGAAAAAAGTTGGTTTATAGTATGATTATTACTATTTTTAAAAGATATGATTTGATTGATAAAAATAGATTAGAAGAATAAAAGGAGATGAATAATAATGAAAGAAAGATATCAAAGTAAAGTAGTAGTGTTTTTAATATTAACAAGAAATATAAATGGAAAAGAGGAAATTTTGCTTCAAAAAAGATGTAATACAGGATATATGGATGGAAAATATGATTGTGCTTGTAGTGGACATCTTGAAAAAGGAGAATCTCTATCAATGGCAATAGTTAGAGAAGCAAAAGAAGAAATTGGTATAGATGTAAATGAAAAAGATTTAAAATTTGTTTCTATTATACATCCATATAAAGATGACTATATTAACGTGTTTTTTACAACTAATACATATAAAGGAATACCTAAAATAATGGAACCTAATAAATGTGATGATTTACAATGGTTTGATATAGAAAAATTACCTGATAATACAATTGAACGTATAAAAAATGTAATAAAAAATATTAAAAAAGGAATTATTTATGATGATGGGGATTTTTCTCATCAATATTAAAAAATTAAAATAAATTTGATAAAGTATTGACAAAAAAATAAAATTAATATAAATATTATATATAAAATATGTACAAATGTAAAAAATAAAAATATAAGGGAGTTATAAGGTGAAATTAATAAAAAAGAAGAAAACTTTATGGTTGTTTCTTATTTTAATAACAATATTATTTATAGGAGTAGGGTATGCATCTATAAATTCAATTACAGGAGAAATAAAAGGAACAGTAATTGCAGAAGTACAAACTGGAGTATTTATAACAAATGTAGAATATGTAAGTAATGTGGATGCAAATTTAACAACATCAAATATAGATTATTATATAGGAACAATGCTTCAAAGCACAGTAGAACTATCTGACACTAATCCTAATTCACAAATACAATATAAAGTAACAGTGTATAACAATTCAGAAGAAACAATGACATTTGTGGATGTACTATATGATAATGAATTTTACGATAACCAAGATATGGTATTTGAAATAAGCGGATTTACTATAGGGCAAGAGATAGGACCATATGAAAACAAAGAGATAATAATAACATTCAAATATAAAAATGCAGAAATACCAGAAAATAATGTATTAAAATCATACTTGAACTTTAATATAAAAAGAGCAAATAGGTTAGTACTTGCAAATGATGTAGAATCAACAGAAAATTATTTGACAAGTTCAGTACCAAAAGATCAAATTGAAACAATTAAATTTGAATTAGGAAAAGAACCAACAGAAGGAATAATATCTAAATTTGATGCATCAGAAAAACAAGATGAAAGCATTATAGGATATTATACAGATGTAGATAATAATGATTTATATGAATTAACATTTGTAAGTAACGAAACTATTTTTACAAATAAAAATGCACAGTGTCTATTTCAAAATTTAACTAATGTTACAAGTATAGAATTAGATAATTTTAGTACTTTGGGGACAAGTAATATGAATTCTATGTTTCAAAATTGCAATAATCTAAATACCGTAGACGTAAGTGAATTTGACACAAGTGCAGTAACTAGTATGACTTCTATGTTTCAGTATTGTTACAAGTTAAGTACACTAGATGTAAGTCAATTTGACACTAGTAAAGCAATTAGTTTGACAAGTATGTTTAATGGTTGTAGTAATTTAAAGGCGCTAGATGTAACTCAATGGGATACAAGTTCAGCAACTAATATTTATTATATATTTAATAGTTGTAGTAGTTTAACAACACTGGATGTTAGTAAGTGGGATATAAGTTCAGTAACTAATATTGAAGCTACATTTTTGAATTGTAGAAATCTTACTGAAATAGATGTTAGCAACTGGAATACAAGTTCAGTAACTAGTATGGCTTTTTTGTTTAGCGGATGTATTAATCTAAATACAGTAGATGTAAGCAAATTCAATACTAGTAAAGTGGAAAAAATGAATTGGATGTTTGGCTATTGTAACAATCTACGTGAATTAGATGTAAGTAAATTTGATACAAGTAAAGTGACTGATATGAGTCTGATGTTTGCTAGATGTAATAATTTAAGTGAAATAGATGTAAGCAGATTCGACACAAGCAAAGTAACTAATATGTCTAATATGTTTGGAGGATGTAATAATTTAAGTGAAATAGATGTAAGCAACTGGAATACAAGTTCGGTAACCAATATGGCTTCGATGTTTTCTAATTGTAGCAATTTGACTACATTAGATGTAAGTAACTGGAATACTAGTTTAGTAACAGATATGAACAGTATGTTCTTGGGTTGTGGAAATATAAATATACTTGATGTAGCAAACTTTAATGTAAATGCAGTAACAAATATGCAAAGTATGTTTAAAAACTGTAGTAAACTAACTAATCTAGATGTAAGCAATTGGGGCACGGGAGCAGTAACAAATATGGATTCTATGTTTAATGGTTGTATTAATCTAATCACACTAGACGTAAGCAGATGGGATACAAGTGCAGTAACAAATATGAATGTTATGTTTAGTGGTTGTAAAAATTTAATTGAATTAGATGTAAGCAATTGGAAAACAAGTTTGGTAACAAGTATGAGTTATATATTTTCTAATTGCAATAGTCTAAGCATACTAGATGTAGCTTCATGGGAGACTAACAATGTAAAGTATATGGATAATGTGTTTGAAGGTTGCAATAATTTAAATATGTTAGACGTAAGTAATTGGGATACAAGTGCAGTAATAAATATGAGTTTTATGTTTGCAAACTGTACTAATTTAATTGAACTAGATGTAAGTGGATTTAATACAAGTAATACAACTAATATGTCTAGTATGTTTTCAGGATGTGCTAATCTAATTGAATTAAATGTAGGTAATTTTGATACAAGTAAAGTAACTAATATGAATAGTATGTTTGGAGGATGTAGTAATCTCAATGAATTAGATGTAAGTAATTTTGATACAAGTAAAGTAAACGATATGACTAGTATGTTCTTTTTGTGTAATCACTTAAGTGTGTTGGATTTAAGTAACTTTAATACAAGTGCAGTAACAAATATGGGATGGATGTTTCAAAGTTGCAATAACTTAACCACCATATATGTAAGCGAATATAACGAAGAAACAGGAACTGGTTGGACAACATCATCTGTAACAGATTCAACAAGTATGTTTGGAAATTGTAATAAGCTTGTAGGTGGCAATGGTACAACATTCAACGGAAGTTTTGTAGACGCAACATATGCAAGAATAGACACACCTGAGACACCAGGATATTTCACAAACATAACAGACAAAAATACTGAAAACTTGGTAGACTAATTATCAAGTTTTCAGTTATAAAAATGATATTGACAAAAGAATAAAAATAATATAAATTTATTATTAGATAAGGAAAAACAAATATGAAAAATGAAAAAATAAGATTATATGCCATTCAAATTGCATTAATAATATTCTTATTATGTGCAATGGTATTTAATAATATAATAACAAGGCAAATAACAGCAGTTATATTATTAGTATTCATGGCAATAAGTATAGCTTTAATAAAAACAGATAAAATAAGTTTAACAAACACAAGACAAATAATCATTTTACTAAGTGCAATAGGTATAATGTATGTAGCAATTATGTATATACTAGGAATATTTGCAGGATTTTATTATTCAACAGTAAAGTTTAGTATATGGACAATATTAAATTACATAATACCATACATAATAATAATAATATCATCAGAAATAATAAGAAAAAGGATATTATTAAAAGAAAACAAAATATCCAAATTTATAATTTTAATAGCATTAGTAATATTAGATGTTATTTTAAGCACAAATATCTACAACTTAAAAACAGTAAATGATTATTTTGTATTAATTAGTTTCATTATAATTTCATCAATAGCTAACAACATTTTATTTAACTATATTATTATAAAATATAGAAATGCAAAAGCAATAATAGCTTATAGAATAATAACAACAATATACATGTATGTTATACCAATTATACCAAATATATATCTGTTTTTAGAATCCATAATAAAAATTATAGTACCATATATAATATATATTATAATGGAATCAATATATAACAGAGACAATAAAGTTGTATCAGTACAACAAAAGAAAAAAGACATAATTGTAAGTATTATAATTTGTTTAATTATATTAATTATTGTTATGTTAGTTTCTTGTCAATTTAAGTTTGGACTTCTAGTTATAGGCTCAGACAGTATGTTTGGAACTATAAATAAAGGAGATATTATTTTATACGAAAGATATGATGAAGACGACAAAATAGAGACAGGAGATATAATAGTATTTCTATATGAAGACACCAAAATAGTACACAGAATAGAAGATCAAAGGCTAATGGGAGAAGAAATGAGGTATTATACTAAAGGAGATGCAAACATACAAAAAGATGATGGATACAGAAAAAGAGAAGACATTATAGGAAAAGTAAAGTTTAGAATTCCATATATAGGATATCTTACATTATGGATAAATAATTTAATAGAAAACGGAGGAAAATAAAATGGAAGAAAATGAAAAAGAAAAAATATTAATGCATCAAAGGAAAAGAAGAAAACATAAAATAAAATTAGCAGTACAAAGTGTAATACTTTTAATTATATCAGCAGTATTAATAATAATGTATTTTAAGCTTAGCAAAAATGAGTATAATAAATATACAGAAAATGCAAAAGTAGATTATAAAGTAAATTTAAAAGAAAATGAATTCTATGAAGAAGACTATTTAGATGAAAATAGTAATATAATAGCAAGTTTAATTAAAAATATAGAAGTTAATTTTAAATATAACTTAAATTTAGAAGCTAACCAAGAATACACATATAATTACAAAATATTAGCCAAAACAAATGTAAGAAAAAGCTCAAACACAAACTCAATATATGAAACAACAGATGAATTAGTAATAAAAGACAATCAAACATCAAATTCTAAAAAGTTAGAAATATCAGAAAATTTAACAATTGATTATGAAAAGTATAATGAAAAAATAAACAAATTCATCAATTTGTATAATTTAGATAACACAACAAGCACATTAGAATTAGAGATGTATGTAAATGTAATTAATAAGTATGATGGAAATCAGATAAATGAAGAAAGCAAAGTAATGACATTAAGTATACCATTAACAACAAAAACTGTAGACATAAGTATAGGTTCAAATGTAGTAGCAGATGAAGGAAAAGCACTTTTAAAAAAATCTGAATATGAAAATATAACATATGTTTTATGGATAGGAGTAATTCTAGGAGTTTTAGGAGTAATTATTTTTATAAGATTCATAAAATATATATTAGACACAAGAAGCGCAGAAACTATGTATGACCAACAATTAAAAATAATATTATTTAATTATAAAAGTTATATACAAAAAGCCAATAATGCAATAAATAAAGAAGAATACAAAGTAATACAAATAAATACATTTAATGAAATATTAGGCTTAAGAGATACAATGCAAGCACCAATTCTAATGTATACTGATGAAAACGAAGATAGAACAGAATTTATGATTATGAATGAAGGAATATTGTATGTTTATGTATTAGGTGCAAAAGAAATAAGAAATGAACTAAGAGCAAAAAGTGCAGAAAGAAAAATGAAAAAAGAGAAGAATAAAAACTAAAATTACAGATATTAATTTTAATTATAAAAACAAATGAATTTGGAGGAGGTGATAACATGAGCAAAAATAAAACAATAATAGGAATAATATTAGTAGTAGCAATACTATTAGTAGCTATTGGATATGCAGCAATCACAACACTACAATTAGATATATCTGGACAAGCACAAGCAACACCAAACCAATCTAACTTCTCTGTAGAATTCACAGGAGAACCAGAAGTATCTGATCCTGAAAAAGTAACAGCTCAAGTAGATGAAATGAACAAATTACAAGCAACAATGAATGTAACAGGATTAACATCAAAAGGAGATACAGCAACAGCAACATATACAATAGAAAATAAAAGTACTGATTTATTAGCAAATTTAACAGCAGAAACAACAAATTCAAATAATGAATATTTCACAGTTTCATATGATATTGTAGAACCAGCAATAGGAGCCGGAGAAAATACAACAATAAAGGTAACAGTTGAATTAATAAAAACTCCAGTATCAACAGATGAATCTTCAACAATAGGGGTAACAGTAACTGCTGAACCACAACAACCAACAGAGTAATTTTAAAGAGTAAGCAATTCTTTCTAAAAGGGTTGCTTATTTTGTATTACTAGTGTAAAATGAGCAGTAATATGGTATAATTTTATTATATTTAATTATTTTAGGAGAAAAAAGTCAGGGCATGTATATTGAATCAATAAATGATGATATTCATGGGTTAAAACGATTACGAATAAAACTGGAAAAAGGAGAAGAAACACTCTATATATTAGTAACAGATTTCGATTCAGAAGATTATGAGGTTAGTGGAGATAAAACACAAAAAATTTATGAAATACCAGCAGGATATCAAGAGATTACTAAACATATTCCAGAAGATAAATTACGAGAAATTTTGGGGAAATTAGGAATTTTAGAAAAAGAGGTAGGGAAAATTAATCAGGATAATTGTCCAATTGACATAGCGGGATATCTAAGATAGTATTAAAAGATTATATAAATCTTTTTTTAACTAATACATTTAAATTTATAACAAAATAATTGCGCGAATATACATAATACAACAAATTCCTTGCAAAACATGGAAAAATATAGTATAATAAATAATGTATTAAATAAAAGGAGAACAAAGAAATGGGAACAATGAAAACATTTGTAAAATATGCAATATGGATAATATTATTTTGGATTTTTTCAGATATACTAATATATGCAGGAATAAACTCAACATATAAAGATATAGAGTCAAAAGGAAAAATACCAGATGGAATAGAAGTTGTACAAGTACAAGCAACAACAGTAAATGGAAGAATAAAATTAAAAGCAAACAATTCATTAAGCGGAAAATTCTTAAAAGTTGATTTATATTCATCAAGAGACAATATATTAGGAACGCAATATATAGAAATTGGAAATGTAAGCGAAAATCAAACAAAAGAAATAGAAACATATTTTAAAATATCAGAAGTAAAAAGTTATCAAATATCTGTAGTTGACGAACCAGGAGAAAGCACAGTAGGATTTATGGATACAGCAATGACAGCATTATCAGTACTTGTTTTAACATTAAAAGTATTATTTATATAATTTGAATTTGAGAAATTTGGGGACGGTTCTGTTTTTTACCAGGGAAAAAACAGAACCGTCCCCATTTTTCCCTTTTTCAGTAAAAAAACTTGAAAAAAACTCCTAATAGTGTTATAGTATACTGGTATTTAAGAAAGGAATGAGATTAAAGATGGGAATATTTAGTAAAATATTTAAAAGTTATAGTGAAAAAGAAGTAAAAAGAATAATGCCAATAGTAGAACAAATAAATAGTTTAGAAGAGGAAATATCACAATTAACTGATGAAGAATTAAAAAATCAAACAAATAAATTTAAAGAAGAATTAAAAAATGGTAAAACATTAGATGATATATTACCAGAAGCATTTGCAACAGTAAGAGAAGCATCAAAAAGAGTATTAGGAATGAGACACTTTGATGTACAATTAATAGGTGGAATTATATTACATCAAGGAAGAATTGCAGAAATGAAAACAGGTGAAGGAAAAACACTTGTAGCAACACTACCAGTATATTTAAATGCACTTACAGAAAAAGGAGTACATGTAATAACAGTAAATGATTACCTAGCAAAAAGAGATAGTGAATGGATGGGAAAACTATACAAATATTTAGGACTATCTGTAGGATTAGTAATAGCTGGAATGAATCCAAAAGAGAAACAACAAGCATATGCATGCGATATAACATATGGAACAAACAATGAATTTGGATTTGACTATTTAAGAGACAATATGGTAATTTATAAAAATCAATTAGTACAAAGAGGATTATCATATGCAATAGTAGACGAGATAGACAGTATTTTAATAGATGAAGCAAGAACACCACTTATAATATCAGGAAGAGCTAATCAATCATCAGACTTATATAAAAAAGCAAATGACTTTGTTAGAAAATTAAAAGCAAAAGTTATCGTAGAAGAAGATGTAAAAGATGTAGACCAAGCAGAAGATAATGAAAAATATGATTACATAGTAGACTTAAAAGCAAAATCTGCAACATTAACACAAAAAGGAATAAAAAAAGCAGAAGATGAATTTAGACTAGAAAACTTTAATGATATAGAAAACTCAACAATAGTTCATCACGTAAACCAAGCATTACGTGCACATGGTGTAATGAAAAGAGATATAGATTATATCGTAAAAGATGGCGAAGTACTAATAGTAGATGAATTTACTGGACGTATAATGTATGGAAGAAGATATAACAATGGATTACATCAAGCAATAGAAGCAAAAGAAGGAGTAAAAATTGCAGATGAATCAAAAACTTTAGCAACAATAACATTCCAAAATTATTTTAGAATGTATGATAAATTATCAGGAATGACAGGAACTGCAATGACAGAAGAAGCAGAATTTGAAGAAATATATAATTTGGATGTTATATCAATACCAACAAACAAACCAATGATTAGAAATGACAAAAATGATGCAATATACAAAAATGAAAATGCAAAATTTAATGCAATAGTACAAAGTATAAAAGAAAGTCATGCAAAAGGACAACCAGTATTAGTTGGTACAGTATCAATAGAAAAATCAGAAAAGTTAAGTAGAATATTAAATAAAGAAGGAATAAAACACGAAGTATTAAACGCAAAATTCCACGAAAAAGAAGCAGAAATAATTGCACAAGCTGGTAAGTTTGGAGCAGTTACAATAGCAACAAATATGGCAGGACGTGGTACAGACATTATGCTTGGAGGAAATAGTGAATATCTTGCAAAACAAGAAATGAAAAGAAATAAAATACCAGAAAATTTAATAGAAGAATCAAATACATATTATGAGACAAATGATGAAGAAATATTAAAAGCAAGAGAAACATTCAAAAAATTAGAAGCAAAATATGATGAAGAAATAAAAGAAGAAAAAGAAAAAGTAATTGCAGCAGGTGGACTAAAAATAATAGGAACAGAAAGACATGAATCAAGAAGAATTGATAATCAGTTACGTGGACGTAGTGGTCGTCAAGGAGACCCAGGAGAATCTAAATTCTATATAGGTTTAGATGATGACTTAATGAAAATCTTTGGTGGAGACATGATTACAAAGGTATATAATTCAATAGGAATGGATGAAAATATACCAATTGAAAATAAAATGATTAGTAATGCAGTAGAATCAGCTCAAAAGAAAGTTGAAGGAAGAAACTTTAGTATAAGAAAAAATGTTTTAAAATATGATGATGTAATGAATGCCCAAAGAGAGATTATCTATAAACAAAGAAGACAAGTACTTGATGGGGAAAATATAAATGATAATATAATAAATATGATAAAATCTCTTGCAGAAGGAACTGTTTTAAATTATTTTAACAGTGAAAATGAAATTAATGTAGAATCTTTAAATATGGAAATTAAAAATATTTTTGGAATAGATATGCAAGAAACAATAAAAGAAAATTCTAAAAATTCAGATGCAATAATTTTAAAATTACAAGAAAATGCAATTAATAAATATGCAGATAAAGAGAAAGAAATTGGTAGTGAAGATTTAAGAGAACTTGAAAGAGTTGTTATGCTAAAAGTTGTAGACCAAAAATGGATGGACCATATTGATGCTATGGATGAATTAAAAAATGGTATTGGACTTCGTGCTTATGGACAACAAGATCCTGTAGTTAAATACAGAATTGAAGGAATGGATATGTTTGAAGAAATGGTTGAAGATATAAAACATGATGTTGTTAAAATTCTTATGAATCTTCGTAAACAAGAAGAAGTAAAAAGAGAAGAGGCAGCTAAAATTACAGGAGCAGCCCTACAAACATTACAAGGTTTAGATAGTGACCAACAAAAGGTTAAATCTGATATAAATAGAACTGTTGTTAATCAAGGACCTAAAGTAGGAAGAAATGATCCTTGTCCATGTGGAAGTGGTAAGAAATATAAAAACTGCTGTGGTAAAAATGCATAAAAGCATTAAAAAATAAGAACTT
>CALXJW010000026.1 GCA_944388725.1 uncultured Clostridia bacterium
TCAATCAATCAATCAATCAATCAATCAATCAATCAATCAATCAATCAATCAATCAATCAATCAATCAATCAATCAATAGTAAATCAAGGGTTACAGGACTTTTACTTAAAAGAAGTAAACGAAATTATAGACTACACGGACACACATTTTTATATAAATATAGCACAAAATCCAATACAGTATGGTGTAAGAATAAATATAAAGGACATAGACCAAATGCAAGAGATAATAACTCAATTCAAAACAGAAAGAAAAGCACAAATAGAAGCCTGGAACGAGGAACAAAGACAAAGGAATTTAAGAACACAAAACAGGTAATAGAAATAAAGCCAGGTTGGTATAATTTTGTTTTAGAAAGACCTTTAAAGGGTAGAGAAAATAAGAATATTCAATACATAATAGAGGTAGAAGGAAGTTATGGCATAGCAAGTATTAAACCTCTAACTATTGAAGATATAAACAATATGGATCTAAAAGAATGGAATTTTAAACCATTTAAGGAGTGGGAAGAGATATGGAAACAAAACAAGAAAGTGAAATAATAAAAGCAATAGAAAAGTGCAAAGAAGCACAAAAACAATTAAAGAAGAGGCAACAAAAATATTGCATAGAACAATATTACAAGAAAAAAGAAGCGAAACAAAAGAAAAAATGTTAAGTTTTGTTAAGGTCAATGCTAACAAATGCTAACATTTACCAACATTCAAAAGGGTACTTTGGTACTCTTTTTATTTTTTTAAAAGGGGGGTAACAGTGAGCTAAAAAATAAAACAACCATAAAAAATAAAAGTAAAAACAATTTTTCTTTTTGAGATTAAAAATATAAAAATTTAGGGGGGTAACGATGAGGTAAAGGGGGGGTAACGATGAGGTAAAGGGGGGGTAACGATGAGGTAGCGATTTTTAAAAGCCTTGAAGGACAAGCATTTGCGAGGTCGAAAAATGCTTAAATATATTAAATATATTAATAGTGCAAAAATGCAAAATTTAATTTTTGCATTTTGCTATAATATAAACAAACAAAAAACAGACTTCTTTTTAATTGATATATCATAAAAAATAAAAAACATCAAGAAATGAGGTAAGAATATGGAAGATTTAAACGAATTAAAACAAAAGGTAAGTCTATTAGATTATATAAAACAAAGTGAAACAGGAAAAATAGAAAGAGTAGGCAATAACGAATATAGACTAAACCCTTGCCCAGTTTGTGGAAGCAAAGGCCATTTTACTATATATGCAGATAGTAATAGTTATTCTTCTTTTAATGGTTGTTGTAAAGGTGGCACTATTATAGATTATTTCATAGAAATAGAACATCTTTCAACAGAAGAGGCGATAAAGAAATTATATCAAATTACAGGAACAGAATATAAGACAAAAACAAGACAAAAAGGAGACAAAAACGTGACAAAAACAGGGCAAAGAAAAGAGGTGGGAAAAGTGCAAGAAAAAGAACAAAACAACAATTTAACTCGAGAGGAACTCGAGAAGACTATTACTTTTATACAAGAAGGAATAAAGCAGAAAAATATTGATAGTGTAATGCAAGTAGTAAGCAAAAGAGGGATAAGCAAGAAAATAGCAGATAAATATAATATGTTTGTTGCTAATTTAGGAAAGGAAGCAAGGCTATTTATTCCTATATTTGAGAATGGAAAACCCAAAGCATATATAAGCAGAGCAATAGATCCAACAAGCCCAGTAAGGTATAAGAACAGTAAAGGAGAGATAATCCCTTTTAATCGAGAATATATAACAAAAGAGAATGACAAGAACGAAAGTATATATATTTGTGAGGGAATATTCGACGGTTTAAGTATAGAAGAGGCGGACAAAAAAGCCATAGCATTAAATAGTACAAGTCAAGTAAATAAATTTATTGAATATATGCAAAAACATATAAAAACCGCTTCTAGTTATAATTACATACTATGTTTTGATAATGATGAGGCAGGAGAAAAAGCAACAAATGAAATGAAAACAGCACTAGAAGAGATGAAAATAAGTTATAAGGTGTTACAAATACCAAAGGAATATAAAGACATAAATGAATGGTTTGTATCCTTTAAAGGCAATTTAGAAGCATTTAAACAAGAGTTAAACCCATACCATAAAGAAACTATATTAAACTATATAAATAATTCTTTTTTAAATGATATAAGCAAGATGAACAACTATAAAGGAAGGTCAACAGGATTTAAAGAATTAGATAAGAAAATAAATGGGGTTTATCCTGGTTTGTATGTTTTAGGAGCAATAAGCTCATTAGGAAAAACCACATACATACATCAATTAGCAGACCAAATGGCAAGTAAAGGGGAAAAAGTAATATTTTTTAGTTTAGAACAAAGTAAATTTGAGTTAGTAGCAAAAGGTGTAAGTAGACAAACATTTTTAATAAATCCAAAAGAAGCTAAAACAAGTTTGTCTATAATGCAAAATACTGATATAGCAGATATTACAATAGAAGCGGTTAGAGATTATCAAGAAATAGCAAACAACACAATAATAGTAGAGGGTAACTTTGATATGACTGTAAAAACCATTAGAAATTATGTAGAAAGCTATATAAAGACAACAGGAAATAAACCAATAGTAATATTAGACTACTTGCAGATATTAAGACCTATAAATGACAGGTGGACAGAGAAACAACAAGTAGATTTCAATGTATCAGAATTAAAAAGAATAAGTAGAGATAATGACATACCAATATTTATAATATGCTCTTTTAATCGTGAAAATTATAGCACTACCGTTGATTTTACCTCTTTTAAAGAGAGTGGAGCAATAGAATATGGGGCAGATGTAGTAATGGGATTACAATTAAAAGTAATGGAAGATTTAAAAGGAGATGTAAATAAAAAAAGAGAAGAAATAAACAAAGCAAAAGCACAAACACCAAGAGAAGTAAATTTAATAGGATTAAAAAATAGAAATGGAAAATCTTATTTTAAATGTTCTTATAAATTTTATCCAGCTTTTAATTTCTTTGAAGAAGTAGAAACACTAGAAGAGGATTAGAGGGGGCTTTATTATGAGTGATTTTTTCGAGCAAGCAAAAGAAATGAAAAAGAAAGAAGCAGAAAAAAGAATAAACCTGGAAGGACTACCACAAGATGAAATAATAAAAGAACTAGAACAAGCCCAAACTTTAAGAGATACAAAACACAGTAAAGAAAAACTAGAAGAGGAAATATTTAGAAGAGCAATAGAAAATATAAAGATAAGTGAATGGAATAGAACACAGATAACAAAGAACGATTTTAAAGATAAAGACCAAGTAATTGACATTTTATTATATACAGTTGGGAAAATGGCAATAGATCCATTGTTTTATAAAATGAATGTGAAGAAGTTAGAAGGACATAAACCAATATATGAGAAAGAAGCGGAATAGACAAAGCTATTCTGCTTTTTAGGTATAGGGGTAGGTAAAAAAGTTTTAAAGATATTAGTATAGAACGGTGCGTTCCTCCTATTTGTAGCAAAAAGTCCCTCAATAAATTTCTAAAGGCAGGAAAGAGATACAGAACATATCTCATATACACATACAAGGACAAGCCTTTTAGTGTTATGCAAATGATAAAAAAGTTATGTAAAAATGCAGAGGTTTATTCATTCAATGAACTTGTTAAAATATAGATAAAAATAGTTTTTTCTTTAATTGAGTAAAAAGTACACTAAGTGAACTAAGTTTTACATATTGCCGACATCGGCAAAATGATATTTAAGCCTCATACTAATATTAGTATGGTAGTTTTATTAGGCATTTCATAAAACCTCTTAAAAACGATTTTGAAAGGTTTGAAATAGTAAAAAAATAGAAATATGCAATTTTTAATGGTTATATTAACTAAAATGGTTTAAAAAGGTTGATAAATAAACATTTTATTTTTAAAAAATACTTTTTAATTACTTTTCGGTTTTCATATAAATTTTTGCTTTCGCAATAAAACAAATAAAATTATTATATGCTTACAATATCAATGCTTACAGCTCTTTTTTAAAAGGAATACTCTAACGTAATTAGTTAATATAACTATTACTTATATTGACTTACAATAAAAAGTATTATATAATAGTATTGTCAATGATTATAGCACAATTAAAACACAAAAATACTTTTGAAAGGAAAGAAAAAAGTGGAAGATAAAGTAAAGGAATTTGAAACAGAATTGTTAAGAGAAGAAAAGAAACAAAATACAGTAAAGCAATATTTAAAATATATAAATGACTTTATAGAATATGCAAATATAGAAAGAAAAGAAGATATAACAAAAGAAAAGCTAATTGAGTATAAAGAACATTTGAAAGAAGTACACAAAAAAGAAAGTAGCATAAACATAAAAATAATTATTATTAATAAATTTATTGCTTTTATAGGTTTGCCAGAAAAATATAAATTAAAACAAATAAAAACACAAAGAAAAACAAATCTTGAAAATGTGTTAAATGAAAAGGAATATCAAAGGTTATTAGAATGGGCAATGAAATTAAATAAAATTACAATGTATTATCTTATGCGAACTTTGGCAGGAACAGGAATAAGAATATCAGAATTGCAATATATCACAGTAGAAGCGGTTAAAAGAGGTCAAATAGAAATATACAACAAGGGTAAAAAAAGAGTAGTACCAATAAAAAGTAGTTTGCAAAAGGATTTAAAGAAATATTGCGAGGAAAGCAAAATAGAAAAGGGAATAATATTTAAGAATAGACAAGGAAAACCATTAAGTAATTCTTATATATGGAAACAATTACAGTATATAGCAGGTAAGGCAAGAGGGGGGCTATCAAAGAACAAAGTTCATGCACATAGTTTTAGACATTTATTTGCAAAAGAATTTATTGCAAGTACAGGTAATCAAATGGCACTAGCTGACATATTAGGACATAAAAGTTTAGAAACAACGAGAATATATACGACAATGTCAATACAAGAACAAAAAGAATTATTAGACAAAATAGATAAAGAAAAAAGGAGAAAATAAAATTGAAAGAATATATTATAGATTTAAAAAAGTATCAAAGACCTTGTATATATATGCTAATGAAAAAATGTGAATACGTTATAGATGATTTAGTGGTTTATGTAGGTAAAAGCAATAGAGGTATAGAAAGAATATTTGAGCATAAGGACAAAGAGTACGATTACATAAAATTTATTCCTTGCCCTAAAACTAAATTAGATTTAAAAGAAAAAGAACTGATAGAAAAGTATAGACCAAAATATAACGAAATGTTGAAACCTAAAATAAAAATGTCAATAGATGAACCTACAGTATGTTGTTATAGTTGCAAATATTCAGATTTTGGGAAATATGTAGAAATAAATAAAATTCCAGATGAAGTATATTATGATGAAATTGTACCAACATATTGCACAAAACATCAAAAAAATATTCCAGATAGCTTTAATATGTCAGTATGTTCAGACTTTAAAATGTTAAAATTAAGATAGACAAATAAATAAAAACATAGTAAAATAAATTCAAATTGAAGGAGGAAATATCTACAATGGCGAAAGAAAGTATAAAAAATAACCAAGAAGAACTTATTAAGATAGGAAATTCCTTTTTAAATGACACTATAAAGGAATTAAATAAACAACAAAGAGGTAGTATAAGTCTTTTTAGTAAGGCGGAAAATATAAACTTGATCCAGGAAGAAAAATGGAGAACATATCTGGAAGCAATTTTAGACAAAGGCAATATTTCTAAAAAAAACAACAAAGAAAATATAACAAGTATATATTATTCACAAATCTATTATTCAATTTGTAATTCATACGACTATTATAAAAAGCTACTAAATGATTTTGATAGACAGAGTTTAAAAGTAGGGACAATAGTAGTAGATATAATAATGACGCAAAAAGAATTAAGCGAGGCTTTATATTACAAAAATATACAAGAGATGATTATATCCAACATAAAAGTAAATCAGTCAATAATAGATGTATATAATTCATTAAAAAAGAGTATAGAAAGTGCTTTAGAAGTAGACAACAAAGGAGATAAAAAAGAGATAGAAGCGGAAAAAGAATTAAAAGCAGGTTATAAGGAATTATTAAAGATAGATAACACTATATCACAGTTAAAAGAAGACAATAAATCTTTAAATATGAAAATTAAAAAAGGTATGGATATAGAAGAATTAAAAGAAAAAGATACCTCTATGTTTTATATAATGAATAGCAAAGAAGACTTAAAAGACATTGAGGAATTATTTAAGATTACTTTTAATAGTTTCTATAAAACATATTCCTTAAGTTTAATATGGGAAACTTTATATAAAATATTTGATATAAAAGAAACTATAAACTTATCAAAGCCACAGGATTTAAGTTCATACAAGAATACTAGACAAAAAATTATGGAACTAGAAGAACTTTGTCTGGAAACATTAAATAATTTTGAAGGTACAGAATTAGAAAATATTTTTATGAAATATATTAGCTTGCAAGATATAGAAAAAGAAAATAATTATAAAGAAGCAGTAAAGAAAGTCGAAAATAAAGTAAAAGAAATTTTAAAACAATTTAAACAAAAACTTGAAAGCGATACAGTTTTAAATTATTATGAAATGCCACTAATCTTTTATATTATGCAAGAATGTGAACGAACATTTAAGGAAGAAGTGAGGTGGTAGTTAATGACAAAAGTAAATACAGTAAAAGGCTTCTTAAAAGAAGAAAAGGAAGGAATAAAAGACATTGCAATAATAGACAAGACAAAATATAAGCCACTAAAACAAAACCAAATAAGTGACAATATAACAAAAGGATTATTAGAGCCTAAACAATTAAGCATATTTGACGGAAGTGCAACAACAAACTTAAATACAAAGAAAAAACAAGAATTTGTATTGACTATTGAAAAGTTTGAAGAGTTAGAAAACATATTGAGCAATGAATTATATAATAATCATAAGGCAAATCAGTCAGCAGGTAAGCTACTAGATAGCTTTTTAATAAAAATGACTGAAAATGGATTTTCAAGCTCAATAGCAAGTATCCCTTTAAAAGAATATGCAGAAATGACAGGAAAGAAAGACCTAAAAGAATTAAGAAATAGAACAAAGTCAGATTTACAAGTTTTAAAAAGGGTTAAGTTTAGTTATACACCAAAAAAGAAAACTAAAGGTAATAACCAAGACTATATGAATATTTATTTATTTGGTGGTACTGAGGGAATAAAGAACGGTAATATAATGTTTAAATTTAATGATGACTTTTTTAAAATATTTGCAGACCAAAAGAACTTTTTATATATACCAACAGAAGTATTGCAGTCAAACGAGAAGAAAAACCCTAATACATATTTGTTATATAAAAAGATAATATCTCATAAGCGAATGAACTTAGGAAAGAAAAATGAGAATATAATAAAAGTGAAAACACTTTATGAGTATTGTGTTACATTACCAAGATATGAAGAAGTAATGAATACAACAGGGAAACAAGTAAATCAAAGAATTATAGAGCCGTTTGAAAGGGATTTAGACATTATACAAGAATTTAGCTGGTGTTATGATACACCAAACCCACCTACAACATTTGATGAGTGGATCAATACTAATATAAAGATAACCTGGAAAAACGAACTACCAGGAACAAACACAATAATTGAAGGAAGAGAAAAACAACAGAAGAAAATAGAAAAGGCAAAACAAAGGAAACTAGAAAAAGAATTAAAAAATAAAAAGGATTAAACCTCTTCTTTAATAGTTTAAACAACGGTTTAATATCTAAGATACTTGATGTATCAATAATTTTATTTTAGTCTTAAACTAACTTTAAACAAGTTTAATAGTGAAGTTTAGTAACGTTTAATATACAAGTTGTTAAACCGTTGACAACCAAATTTAAACCAGTTGAAAGGAGATATAAATATGTTTTCAATTAAGGAAGTATCTACAAACTTAAACATAACACCACAAGCTATATATAAGCAAAAGAAAGTATTACAACAAAAAGGATATATGACAAAAAACGATTTAGGACAGTGGGAAATAAACCAAGAGGGATTTAACTATTTAAAAGATAGACAAATAAATTATATGCAAAATAAACAACCAGTATTTAAACCAGTTGAACAACCAGCAGAAGAAAACGCAGAAATGCAAGAGCAAGAAAACCTTAACATTTCAAGTAACGATAACATATTAAACCAGTTGTTGAACCAGTTTAAAGAGCAGATAACAACGTTACAAAACCAGTTGAAAGAAGAGCAAGACCAAAAAGAGTATTTTAAGGCTAAATTCGAGGAAAAAGACAGGTTGTTAAACGAATATTTAAACCACCATTTGTTGACAACAGGAGATAATCAAGAAGAGGCTAACAACCAGGAACAACCTAAAAAAACATTTTTCCAACGATTATTTAACAAATAAAAGGGTATGGGAAAGCCCATAAATAGAATTGTGCGGGAGTACAAATTCAGTGCTTGCCAGGACAAATATAGGAGTATTTAAGATGAGAAGCGGAAGAAATAAAACCGCTTCTTTTTAATTGTATCTAAAAGCTATCAGAATTGATTTTAAGGCATTTTATATTTGTATATATATAATTTGTTGTTTATTATATTAAAGTGTAATAAAACTAATTCTTGAAAAGATACAAGGGTACAAAATGTCCCCCCATACATCTTAAATTTTATATTGAATGGGCGAACGGTATGTGGGGCTTCAAAAAATTCGCACGGTATTTTACGCGAGGGGGTAGGTATAATATTTTTTTAATCCCCCATAAAACTAGATAATCCTTAATATGTCAACGATTATAAGCTATACTAAAAGGTTCAAAAAGAGTTAAAAAAGAGTTAAAAAAGGGTACTAAAAGAGTAACAAAACAGGAACAAATTTTAAAAAAATGTCTACAAATGTCATCATATGTCATCATATAAAGTAGATCTCCCAGATGGCAAAAACATAAAAAGGGTGTCAAGACACCAAGCTGGTGAGTTTTAGGCAGTAAAAAATGCCTACCTTATCGAAGCCGTGAGGAAGCCGAGAGAAAGTACATTTTTCCACTATAAAAAGAGTAGAAAAAGGGTAGTTTTTTGACACTATAAAAAAGGCACAAAAAGGGCACTATTTTTTAAAAACAAACAAAGAGTGAACAAAGAGAAAATTATAAACGAACCGAGAGCGAACCGAGAGAAAAATAAAAATTGAAGCTAGAACGAAGCTAGAGAAATTTATAAATTTAACGCGAGAAGAACGCGAGAGAAAATAAAAAAAGTAGGGTTGATTTTAGTAAATTTATTGTATCTAAAAATAGGGGTTTTTCAGAATTTTCCGACACTATAAAAAAGATATTTTCAGCTAATAAAAAAATAGCCTTTAATACTTGATAAATCAATGTTTTATTTTTTTATTTGCCCTATTTCCTGGTGCGGTGGTATGGTTTTATGAACAACTAATAGAGCATTACGGTATAATTTTATATGTTCATTTAAAAGAGATTTATTGTCCTAACAAGCAACGCATTTGTATATACACAAATGCCATTTGGAACTTTTGGAACACCTAAAAAAAGAAGCTAGATTATTTCTAGCCCCTTCTATTTCACAACCTCTATTAAAATAAATTAGAATGTGTTTCTATATCAAATAATATTAACACTAATCTTTCTTTTTCAATTTTATAAATTAAAACTAGATCTGGTAGTACATGACAGTCATAGTACCCTTTTAATTCTCCTTTTAATGGGTGGTTTTTATATTTTTCTGGTAATGTTTCCCCTTTTGATAACATATCTATTACATCAGCAATTAATTTCATATTGATACCGTCTTTTTTTAGCTTTCTTTAAACTCTGTTTAAATCTATTTGTTACTTCTATTTTATACATATTTCTATTCCTCTTCTATATCTTTCATTAACTCTTCTACACTATCATAAGACTTATTTTTTCTTGCCTCTTCTTCTAGTTCTTTAAAATTCGTTTTGCTATAATCGTGCAAGTGTCCATATTCGCATATATAAGAGCCGTATCCGTCATTTAATTCTACAATACCTTTTCTTTTTAAATCAAAAGGAATACCATTATTTAATTTTATTTGATGTAAAAATATGTTTATAGCTTCACTTAAAGATAATCCTAAATCTTCAAGTATTGGGGTAACTTCTTTTTTTATATTATCATTTATTCTTACAGTAGACATCTTAATCACTCCTTTTTTATTATCTGTATACATTATATAATATATTGTATACATTTGTCAACAGTTTGTATACATTTTATATTATTATTGTCAAAAATATTTATTTTTATTCATTTTTTGAAAAATACTTATAACACCCTAAGTTTAACTTAGCCAGTACCGTTTTGGTAGTACAGGTTACAACTCCGACATTATAAAAAACATTGCAATATTTGCAAGTCCTTAAAAGCAATTAAAAAAGAATTGCACCGTTTTAGTGAATTAGGTTTATGCGAACTTTCCGAACTCCATAAAAAGAGTATCCCGAGTTTGCCGAGTCCTTAAAAAGAGCTATCTTTTAATTGGATCTATGACCTTATTAGTAATAACCTCATATTATTCCGCTTCTTCCTTATCTTCTTTATTGGTAATAGTAATTGCACCATCTCTTGAAATAGTCTTTACATCACATTCTAGTATATCAGCAATTTTAATATATTCGCTTAATGTAAATGTATTTCTATATAACTTATTACTAAATACTTGCTCTTTTATTCCCAGCTTATTTGCAATGTCTTTTATTTTTATGTTTTTAGCTTCTAATATACTTTTAATTGCACTTGCTCCAGCCATTTAAACACCTTCTTTCTTTAACTTACTATACTTATTATAATATTAAACATAATCAAAGTCAAGATATTTATAATAAAAAAATAAATATTTTTAACAAAAAAGTATTGACATTTAATCGAATGTGCTATAAAATATAATCAGATTAGAGATAAAGGAGAATAAAAACGATGAAAACTCAACAAGAAATAATTAATAGAATTAATGTATTAGAAAAAGAATTAAAACAATTAAAGAAAGAATTGCTAAAACCTAATTACTATCTATATGCACATATATTCCCAAATAACAAATATTACATAGGCATAGCAAAAGAACCAGAAAAAAGATGGGCAAAAGGTTTAGGGTATCGAGCAAACAAACCATTATACAATGCAATACAACAATATGGGTGGGATAAAATAAAACACATAGTTATACAAGATTACAAAGAAAAAATGTATGCAGAGTCAGCAGAAAGACTTTTAATATTTATATTTAATGCAGGCAATGAACACTTTGGATATAACAAAATTAGTTTTGTTGGTGATATAGGAACAAATAAAGAAAGAAGGGAAAAAGAACTAAAATATATATCAAAACATTTTATGATAAAAAGAGAAATGCTAACAGAACTTGAAAAAGCCTTTCAAAAGTCAGCAACAAAATAAAATAAATTATAAAGAAGGTGCAAAAAAATGGAAGATTTAACAATAGTATTTGAAAGAAACAACCAGGCAGTAACAAGCAGTAGATTAATAGCGGACTATTTTGGAAAGAGGCACGATACAGTAATAAGAACAATAAGAAAATTAGGTTGTAGTTCAGAATTTAATCGCCACAATTTTGTGGAGATTACTTATATTGACACAAGAGGCAGAAAACAACCAGAATATCTAATGACAAAAGACGGATTTACAATACTTGCAATGGGGTTTACTGGTGCAAAGGCAATGCAGTTTAAAGAAGCATATATAAAGGCTTTTAATAAAATGGAAGGACTACTAAAAGGAAATACAACAATATTGCAATTAGAGAAGAGAATAGAAGCACTAGAAAAGGCAAATAAGCCATTTAAAAAGGTAAGTGAAGAAAGTATATTAAACGATTATTTTACAGCCTTAAAACAAGCCCTAGATAGCAATAAATACTATCTAAAACATAAAAGCACAAATGAAACAAGACCAGGCGAATTGTTGGGGGTTTATGATATGTTTACCTACTCAATAATAGGTCAAAAATCTTATGATATATACAAAAACTTTTCAGATAATCCAGTACATAGACAAGCCTTATATAATCTACTTCTTAATCGTGGTTATTTAATACCACCAGGAGAAGAGGAAACAAAAAAGACAAAGTCTATATCAATTAAAAAAGTATCAATAAATCATAAAGAATGTAGATGTTTAGTTATAAAAAGAGAACTTGTCAAAATACCTCTTCTTAATTAAGTCATAAATGGGTTATATTGCCTTTAATTACAATTAGACAACAGTTTATATATCTAAAATATAAAAATCGCTTAAAATTGATTTTAAGGGCTAATATGACCGTTTCTATAAAAAATAATGTACTCGGTCGCCAAACTTTATACATTATCACAAATAAAAAAAAGAAAGGTGGTGGAAAATATGAGAATAACAAATAAATTTAAGTTTATAAGAAGTATGGCAATACTAATATTCCTTTTAATTGCACTTTTCAACATAAGTGTTGCAAAGTCAAATGAAGAAGCGGAAATAATATCATATACAGTAAGCAATGGCAAAACTCTTTGGAGCATAGCAGAGGAATACAAAGCAGAAAATGAAGATCCAAGACAATATATCTATGACATTAAGAAATTAAATAATATGGATAATTCAAATATCTATGAAGGTCAAATATTGCAAATAATAAAAGAGCCATAACAAACAGGCACTTGTTAAAGCTCATTATTAAACAACCTTTTACGAAAGGTAAATATATTATAACTTGTTTTAGTAGATTTTTCAAGACATAAAAAAAGGGCAATAACAACGGCGAATTGTCAAAGCCCACATTTCCGATTAAGGAAATATCTACTAAACAAAGTATAGCACACAATATTTAAAATATCAATAAAAAGGTTAACAAATGTTAACTTTTAAGGGGGTTATGAAATGATAGAAGATATAGACAAGAGTAAGTCTAAAGCAGATTTTAAAAATACAGAAATTAAAATGGCAAATGATGACTTTGCATTTTGGACTAAACCAATTAAAATAAAAGAATTATGGTATAATGCAATACTTCAAAAGCCACAACCTACAAAGAAAAGCAATATACAATTTATTATGAGGTGCAACCTAACAGGAACACAAACAAGTTACATAGTAGTAAGCAAAAAACCAATGACACTAGAAGAAATAAACAAAATAAACTTAAATGACTATATATTCAGCAGTCAAAAGAATTTTAGCAAGGGGGTAAATTATGTATGCAAATAAAAGAAATATCAATCAATCAATCAATCAATCAATCAATCAATCAATCAATCAATCAATCAATCAATCAATCAATCAATCAATCAA
>CALXJW010000027.1 GCA_944388725.1 uncultured Clostridia bacterium
ATTTAAAATAAAAAGACTTTAAAAATTTTGAATTTAAAATATTGTATCAAAATTACTTATGTGTAAAATTTCTATTATAAAAAATAGAAACACATTATCTAAAATGTGCTTCTATTATAAATAAATTTTTTATACTTGTCAAGGACTTTTTATCGACAGATTCCTACATAGTTGTAATGATATTATTTTATAACTTCTACATCTAGCATTAATTTTTCTCCATTTATACTTACTTCTGTATATCCATCTCTATTTTCATTATAAAATACTTTTTCTGTTAGAGTTTCTTTTTTGATTTCTGTTTCAAATTTCTTTACAACAGACTCTAACATTGAATTTTCTGAAATGTATAGATTTATTTTATCTAAAACTTCAAATCCTTTGTCTTTTCTCATGTTTTGAACTTTTGATAATATTTCTCTTACATATCCTTCTTCTTTTAGCTCTGGTGTTATTGTTGTATCTAACACTACTCCTATTTCCCCTTCACCAGCAAATGCAAATCCTTCTTTTCCTTGCATTGTTACTAATAAGTTTTCTGCTGTTAAAGCTATTTGTGTATCATCTATCTCTATGTATTCTACTCCACCATTTTTTACTTTATTAGCTAAATCCATTTGATTCATTTTTGCAAGTGCTTCTCTTATTTTTGGTATTAATTTTCCATATTCTTTTCCAAGCACTGGCAAATTTGGTTTTATTTCAAAATGAACATAGTCTGACATATTTGCACCTAATTCAACTTTTTTAACATTTAACTCTTCTTTAACAATATTTCCATAGTATTCTGGTAATGTATCAACAGAAATTAACATTTCTGAAAGTGGTTGTCTATTTTTTATATTAGCTGTATTTCTTGCGCTTCTTCCAAGTTTTACTATATCATATGCTAAATCCATTTCTTCTTCTAATTTTTTGTCTATTTCTTTTTCATTTACTTCTGGCCAATTGCATAAGTGTATGCTCTCTGGTGCATCTTTTTGAAGTCCTACAACTAAATTTTGATATATTTCTTCTGTTATAAATGGTACAAATGGTGCTGATACTTTACATAGATTTACTAATACTCTATATAATGTTGTATATGCTCCTATTTTATCATCTGTTAATTTTTCTCCCCAATATCTTTCTCTATTTGTACGTATATACCAGTTAGAAAGTTTGTCTGTAAAGTCTCCTATTTGTGTTGCAGCTCCTGTTATATCATATTTTTCTAATTTTTCATCTACTTCTTTTATTAATGTGTTTAATTTAGATAATATCCATTTATCCATTATATTTTCAGATTTAAATTCTTTATATTTTTCTGGATTAAATTGATCTATTTCTGCATATAACACATAGAATGAGTATATATTCCATAATGTACTTAAAAATCCTCTTTGTGTTTCTTGTACATTTCCTAATGATAGTCTTGTTGGTAACCATGGTGCACTACATGTATAGAAATGCCATCTTGTTGCATCTGCTCCAACTTCATTTAACAATACCATTGGATCTACACCATTACCTTTTGATTTTGACATTTTTTGTCCTTTTTCATCTAATACATGTCCTAATACTATACAATTTTCATATGATGCTTTATCAAATAAACATGTTGAGATTGCAAGTAATGTATAGAACCATCCTCTTGTTTGATCAACTGCTTCTGATATAAATTGTGCTGGGAAGTTTTTTTCAAATAATTCTTTATTTTCAAATGGATAGTGTAATTGTGCAAATGGCATTGAACCAGAGTCAAACCAACAATCTATTACTTCTTTTTCTCTTTTCATTTCTTTTCCACAATGTGGACATTTTAAATGAACTCCGTCTATATATGGTTTGTGTAATTCTATATCGTCTGGTACATTTATTCCTTTTTCTTTTAATTCTTCTATACTTCCTATACATTCTTGGTGACCACATTCACATGTCCATATTGGAAGTGGTGTTCCCCAATATCTGTCTCTTGATATTCCCCAATCTATAACATTTTCTAGGAATTTTCCAAATCTTCCTGTTCTTATTGTGTCTGGATACCATTTAATTGTATTGTTGTTTTCTACTAATCTGTCTCTTAGTTTTGTCATTGCAACAAACCAACTTTCTTTTGGATAATATAAAAGTGGTGTGTCACATCTCCAACAATGTGGATATGAGTGTAAATGTTTTTCTTTTGCAAATAATTTTCCATTTTCTGATAACCATTTACATATATCTTCATTACAATCTCTTACAAATCTTCCTGCCCATGGTTCTACTTCTTCTACAAATTTTCCTGTTTTATCTACTAAGTTTATAAATGTTATTCCATTTTGTTTTGCAACTAGACTATCATCTTCACCATATGCTGGTGCTATATGAACTATTCCTGTACCATCTGTTAATGTTACATAATCTCCATGTATTACTTCAAATGCCTTTCCCTCTACTTTTCCAAATGGCATTAGTTGTTCATATTTTGTTCCTAGTAATTCTTCTCCTTTAAATGTTTTTACAATTTCATATGGTGTTTCTCTTAATACTGGTTCTAATAATTCTTTTGCTAAAATATAGTTTTCATATTTTGGTTCATCATCAGTTCCAATGTTTGCTTTTACTTCGACATATTCATATGATTTGTTAACACAAAGTGCTAAATTTGATGGTAATGTCCATGGTGTTGTTGTCCATGCTAATATATATGTGTTTTCTTTTCCAACTACTTTGAATTTTGCTATACATGTTAAGTCTTTAACATCTTTATATCCTTGTGCTACTTCATGTGATGATAATGCTGTTCCACATCTTGGACAATATGGCATTACTTTATGTCCTTGATATAATAAACCTTTTTTCCACATTTCTTTTAATGCCCACCATACTGATTCTATATAATCATTGTGGTATGTTACATATGGATTTTCCATATCTACCCAATATCCAACTTTATTTGTCATTTCTTCCCACATTTTTACATATGTGAATACACTTTCTTTACATTGTTTTACAAATTTTTCTACACCATATTGTTCTATTTGTTCTTTTCCTGATATTCCTAATTTTTTCTCTATTTCTAGTTCTACTGGTAAACCATGTGTATCCCATCCTGCTTTTCTGTCTACATGATATCCTTTCATTACTTTATATCTTGGTATTATGTCTTTCATTACTCTTGTTTCTATATGGCCTACATGTGGTTTTCCATTTGCTGTTGGAGGTCCATCATAAAATGTAAAATAACGTTGCCCTTTATTCATTGCAAAGTTCTTCTTTATAATGTCTTTTTTCTTCCACATTTCTGCAACTTCATTTTCCATTCCTACAAATCCATTTTTTAATTCTACTTTTTTGTACATAGTACATTCCTCCTTTTTAATTTATTATTTTTGAAATTTATCAGCTACACTTTTAATATTTTGTAATTCAAATCTGTATTTTTGAGTTACATTTGGATATTTTTTATGGTCCACTTCTGATAAAAACATTTCTTTAGGTCTTACCCATAATCCTGTATCATCATATAATCTTCTATATACTACCATTTCTTCTTTAGTTTCAGAATCTTTTGCAATATCTTCTACTAAATAATAATCTCCTTTGAAATGTTTGTATATTCCATGAATTTTTAATTCTTGCATAAATAAATTCCTCCTTTTCCTTTGAAAACAAAAAAGTCCTAATATGCTAGCTAAGCATATTAGGACGAAATATCTTTCCGTGGTACCACCTATATTAGTAATCTCTTACTCTCTCATTTATCTTTAACGCAGATTTACGGCAAAGCTTACTTTAGTGTTCAGCTTGCAACTAACTAGGTGATAACAAATAATTTTTACTTTCAAACTTTCACCTTTTGTTTGATTCTCTACTAAGTTATTATATTATTTGTCTTGTCCTCGTTTTTGTTTTTATTTATGCATTTTCAGTTTCTACAACTGGATAAACACTTACTTGTTTTTTGTCTTTACCTTTTCTTTCAAATTTTACTGTTCCATCTACTAATGCATATAGTGTATCATCGCTACCTTTTCCAACATTAATACCTGGATGCATTTTTGTTCCTCTTTGTCTTACTAGAATATTTCCAGCTAAAACAAATTGACCGTCTGCTCTTTTGACACCAAGTCTTTTTGATTCACTGTCTCTACCGTTCTTAATACTACCTTGACCTTTTTTATGTGCCATTATTTCTCACTCCTTTCGGTTCTATTTATGTTCGTTTTATTTATATTTTATAATTAAGCTTCTACTTTTTCTGTTTTTTCAGCTTTTTCTGCTTTTTTTGTAGGAGTTTTTATTGCTGTAATTTCTACTTTAGTATATGGTTGTCTATGTCCTTGTTTTGTTCTTTCATTTTTCTTAGCTTTCATTTTGAAAACTATGATTTTTTTAGCTTTGCCATGAGAAACTACTTTTCCTTCTACTTTAATACCTTTTACATAAGGATTTCCTACTTGTACTTTTCCGTCATTAGATACTAGAATTACTTTATCAAATGTAACTTTTTTTCCTTCTTCTACATCTAGTTTTTCGAAAAATACTACATCTCCTTGTGCTACTTTGTATTGTTTTCCACAACTTTCAATTACTGCGTACATCTAAAATGCACCTCCCTTATTCGTATACTCGCTAATCCTTAAATAAAGGTAGTTATATTTTGCAATAACTTTTAATGTACCTTGACTAAGCGGATTACAGTTATTTATTTTAACATATTTATCCATAGTTGTCAATAATTTTCTACAAACTTTTAACAAGTCGTTTTCTGTTATAAATAAAATACAGCACATTCTAACCAATATGCTGTATTTATCTATATAAAATTTAGTATTATCTTATATTCTAAGGAGTGTCCCTTTTGTGCATTTTGCACTTTAAGGACTGTCCCCTTTGTGCACCCTTTGTGCACTTTGTTCATTATTTTGCAAATTTTGCAACAAATTTATTTATTTTATTTCCATAAGGAATCATTAACATCTCTTCACTAGAAATTACTTTTAATAATAAAACAAATATTGCATAAGTTACAACAGCTATTAAAAGAGCTATTATTGTAATTATTTTACTTGGAATAATGCTTGCTAAGAAGATATTCATTAATGCGTATATTCCATAAGAAACTATTGCCATACCTATTGTTGCTAACATTGGTTTTAATATATATTTTTTAAATTCAAATTTAAATCCTATTGCTTTTTTAATTACTATAAATTCTATTGTAAATATTATCACATGGCAAAGTACTGAACCTGCTGCTGCCGCATTTATTCCAAACATTGGTATTCTAATAAATATCATGTTAAATATAAATTTAGCAAGTACTCCTACTGCAAAAGCTTTTGTTGGAACCATAACTTTCCCAATTCCTTGTAAAACTCCGTTCATTGTTTGAACAAGAACTGTAAAGAATATTGTAAGTGCACTTATTTGTAATAATAAAACACCAGTTGTTCCATTTGAGAATAATAATTCAAGTATTGGACTTGCAAAAACTATCATTCCAATTGTACATGGAAATCCTATAAGCATAGTTATTAGCATAGAAAATGATACTCTTTTATTAATTGTGTCATAATCTTTTTTGACAAGTGCTGCTGCTATTGCTGGAACTAAGGCAATTTGGAATGCTATATTAAATGAAAGTGGTAATCCTATTAAAATATCTACTTTTCCAACTAATATACCATATTGTATTTTTGCTTCTGCTTCACTCATAAATGTTTTTAAATTTCTTACAACTGTTATTGAATCTATATTTTTATTTATTGATGACATTAATGAACTTAATGTAATTGGAATTGATACTGAAAGTATTCTTTTTATTACTTTCAGTACACTTTCTTTTTCATAATTTTCTTGTTTTTCCATCAACTCAAATTCTTTTGCATTTTCTTTTTTATACATTCTATAATATGCTATCAAATATAAACATCCTATTGCAGTAGAAAATGTTGATGATACAGTTGCACCAACTGCCATAAGTAAGGTATTTTGCATAAATGCTGCTGCAACAAATTCAACTATTCCTATTGTAAAAATTGTTTTTGCAATTTGTTCTATTGTATTATCTATTGCACCTGCTCTCATTCTTTGTTTACCATTAAAATATCCTGTAAGTACTGATGCTATAGATACAAAGAATACTGATGGTGCTAAAGCAACTAATGTATATTCCGCTTCTGGAATTTGAACAAGTGTTGTTGCTATTGCTTTTGCACCTATTATAAGTAATAAACTTCCTATTCCTCCAAGTGTAGCAAATGTAGCTAAAGCAATTTTAAAAATTCTTTGTGCACCTTTTCTATCTCCAAGCGCTGTTCTTTCTGCTACCAATCTTGATATTGCATTTGGTACACCTGTTGAAGATATTGTAAGTAATAACATATATATAAAATATCCTGCACTATATATCGCATTACCTTCATCTCCAAATCCAGGCTTGTTTGTTAAATATAATCTATATATAAGTCCTAAAAGTTTTATTAATACTTGTGAAAATAGTAATGCAATAACCCCTTGCATAAAACTTTCTTTTTTTATTTTCTTTTTTCGTTTTTCTGTTTTTTCCATTTATATTTCTCCTAATTGTTTATTACATCCTCTTTATTTCTTCTTTTCACTTAATTTTCTTTTTAAGTGTCTAAATTTTAATCTTAAAATATATGCTTGATCCATAAGATAATTTAAAAATGGTTTAAAAACATAATTTACATCTCCAATAAATTCTGTAAAATCTCCATTAAATCCTTTTTTAAATTTGTATATTCCATATTGTGGATGATTTTCATCTTTAAAGCCTGACACTCCTCTAAAATCATATATATTACATTTGTTATTTATTGCAAGTTTAATCATTTCCCATTGCAACAAATAATTTGGCATTAAATTTCTATGTTTATTACTACTTGCTCCATATAAATACCATACTTTATCACCATATATAATTGGTATAACAAATGCTATTGGTTCACCTTCATATTCTGCTATAAATATTTTCATGTATTTTTCTGTCATACAATCATACATTTTTTCAAAATAACTTAATGGACGTATTCCATAGTCATCTCTTAAACCTGTTTCTTGCATAATTGGATATATCTTTTTTAAATCTTCTTTTTTTCCTTCTCTTACTGTTACACCTTTTTTTATTGCCAATCTAATATTATATCTTGTTTTTTGATTAAATGATGCTAAAACTTCTTCTTCTGAACGTCCATTTAAATGTATTCTAAATACATACATTGGTTGTATTACTTGTCTATAATCTGTAACATTTTCTTTTATTTTATATCCTAATTCTTTTAAAGTATTTGCAAATTCTGTATTTGATTTTTCAACATCTGGATCCATTTTAAATACTATTGCTTTTCTTTCTTTTGCTATCTTTTTAATTTCTTCTGTCATTTGTTTTAATACTTCTTTATCTGTTATATCACATACCGGTCCTCTTGGGGCATACATTATTGTAAATGGTAATTGTGGTATTATCTTTCTTACTAATATACTCATAACACCTTTTATTTCTTGTTTTTCATTTTTTACTATTATAACTTCATGATTCCAATTATCTTTTAATTTAGCCCATTCTGGTGATTGTAAAAAATGTCCTTTAGTATGTTTTAATATAAAATCTTCATATTTTTCATTATTCAAATTCACTTTTCTTCCCTCTTTTTCTATTTGTATTTTAGGCAATTATATCAAAAAAATATCAATTTTCAAATAGATTATTCTATTTTTATTATTTATTAATTTTTATAATTTATCTGCTTCTTCTTTGTTTCCCTCATCAGAAATTTCTTCTTTTGATGGTTGTTCTTCTTCTGGATTTTCTTCTTTTGGCGGCTGTTCTTCTTCTGGATTTTCTTCTTTTGGCGGTTGTTCTTCTTCCGGATTTTCTTCTTTTGGTGGTTGTTCTTCTTCTGGATTTTCTTCTTTTGATGGTTGTTCTTCTTCCGAATTTTCTTCTTTTGGTGGTTCTACAATAACAGGTTCTTCCGGTTGCTCTATAACTGGTGTATCAGGTTGTTCTACAAGATTCGGAACATAATTTTTCCATGGATTTTCACTTGATGGATCTGTTGGATCCCATCCTCTTACACTTTCTTCTGCTGAAATTTTTTTAGCTACCGGTTTTCCTAGCGGTCCTGGATTTGAATCATAATAAAATTCTACTTGTGTTCCTGCTGGGCAATTATCATATATCCATTTGGCGTCTTCTACTGTTAAACGTATACAACCCGCTGATGCTTTTGTTCCTAATTTATCATATTCCCAATATTCTAATGTTGATTTATCTTTACTCACATATGGTACTGAATGGAATAAAATACTTCCTTTTATTCTTACATAATATTGAGCCCATACTCCACCTACCATTTGTCCCCATGTCCATCTATCCCATTTTTTCCCCGGAATTGTATAAACACCTCCAGTTGGTGTTGCAGTTCCTATTGAACATATCATTGCTTTATATGGTATAGTATAATTCCCATTCGAATCTTTTGTATAAATTGTTACTACATTTTCTTGATTATTAACTTTTATATAATATTTAGATGTTTGTACTTTATTTTCTGTTGTTCCTTTTGTCTCTTCTTCTGTTTCTTCATCAATTTGGTCAACATATAATGGTGGTTCTTCTAAAATGTCTTCTTGACTTTGAGTTGTAACATCTTCTATTTTTTCTTGTTCTACTTGTTCAATTTCTTGTACAACTTCTTTTGTTTCTTTTGGCATCTTTATTTTTATTATTACAATTGCTAATATTACTACTAGTATTAATCCTATTAATCCTAGTATTATAGCTATTTTCTTATTTTTTATTTTTTCTAACATTTTCTTATTTATCCTTTCCTATATTTTATCATATTATATAATTTTTCTTATTTTTTTTCAATATTTTTCTATATGTTTTTGACATCAATTACTGTACAATAAATTGAACATTCATTTTTATGGAATTTAAACTTTAAGGAGTGTCACTTTTGTTCATTTTGAACATTAAGGACTGTCCCCTTTGTGCATTTTGCACATTAAGGACTGTCCCCCTTGTGCATTTTGCACTTTAGGGACAGTCCTTATTCAAATTTTATTTCATTTTTTCTTTTATTTTTACTAATGTATTTAATGCATCTATTGGTGTTAATTCATTTAAATTTATTTTATCTATTTCATGTGCAATTTCTGCTAATTTAAAATTAAACATATCAAATTGCCCTTCAACAACTTTCTTGTTTTCTTTTTCTTGTTTTTTTCCACTTAGCATGCTTTTTCTTTCTAAACTTCTTAATATTTCATTTGCTCTTTGTGTTACATTTTTAGGTACTCCAGCTAGTCTTGCAACATGTATTCCATAACTCTCGTCCGTTCCGCCTTCAACTATTTTTCTTAAAAATATGATATCTTCTCCTTTTTCTTTAACAGCTATTGAATAATTTTTTATCCCTTCCTGTTTATCTGCAAGTTCAATAAGTTCATGGTAGTGTGTTGCAAATAATGTTTTTGCTCCGCATTTTTCTTTGTCTGCTATATATTCTGCAACTGCCCACGCTATTGAAAGTCCATCATATGTTGATGTTCCTCTTCCTATTTCATCGAGTATTACTAAACTATTTTGTGTTGCTTCTTTTAATATTGTTGCAACTTCCATCATTTCTACCATAAATGTACTTTGTCCCATACTTAAATCATCAGAGGCTCCTACTCTTGTAAATATTTTATCTACAACTCCTATATTTGCTTGAGTAGCTGGTACAAAACTTCCCACTTGTGCCATTAAAGTTATTAATGCCACTTGTCTCATATATGTTGATTTTCCTGCCATATTAGGCCCCGTTATCACTGCTAATCTGTTTTGATTTTTGTCTAAATATGTATCATTGGGTACAAAATTTCCAACTCCTAACATCTTTTCTATTACTGCATGTCTTCCTTCTTTTATATCTATTATTCCGTTACTATCTACAGTTGGCATACAATAATTCATATCTTCTGCAACTTGTGCAAATGATGATAATACATCTAATGTAGAAACTACATTTGCAGTTTTTTGTAGTCTTTTAATGTTTTTTGCAATTTCTTGTCTTATTTCTACAAACGCATTATATTCTAAGTTTACTACTTTTTCTTCAGCTCCTAAAATCTGATTTTCTAATGTTTTTAATTCTTCTGTTATATATCTTTCTCCATTTGTTAATGTTTGTTTTCTTATAAATCTATCTGGTACCTGAGATACATAAGATTTTGAAACTTCTATATAATAACCAAATACTTTGTTATATCCTACTTTTAAATTTTTTATACCTGTTTTTTCTTTTTCTTCCGCTTCAAGTTTTATAATCCAATTCTTTCCTTCAGTTGTTGCTAATTTTAATTTATCTATTTCTTCATTATATCCTATTTTTATTATATCCCCATCTTTCACACCCATTGGCGGATCTTCTACTATTGATTTTTCTATCAATTCCCATACATCTTTTAATTCATCTAAATCTTGATACAATTCTTTTAATTTTTTAGAATTGCATTGTAATAATACTTGTTTTACATTTGGTAATTTTTCAAGTGATTTTTTTAATGTTATCATATCTCTTGCATTTGCATTTCCATATGTCATTTTACCTGCTAAACGTTCTATATCATATACTTTTTTTAATGTTTCTATAATATCTCCTCTTAGCATCATATTATCTTTTAATTCTTTTACTGCTTCTAGCCTTTCTTCTATTTCTTTTACATCTAATAATGGATTGTTTAACCATCTTCTAAGTAATCTTCCTCCCATAGATGTTGATGTTTTATCTAATACCCATAGTAATGTTCCTTTTTTGCTTTTATCTCTCATCTTTTCAGTAATTTCAAGATTTCTTCTAGCATTTATATCTAATGACATATATTTTGACAAATTATAAATTGTTATTGTATTTATGTGTTCTAAACTTGTCATTTGCGTTTCATTTAGATATTCTAATAAAGCATTTATTGATTTTACTGCTAATTGTTTTTCTCCTAAATTTGTTACTTCTTGCTTGTTTTCAATTATATTATAATCTAATTGTAAGTTTCCTATTTCATCTGTAAAAAATTTATCATTAAATCTACTTATATATATTGAAAATCTTTCTCTTATTTTTTCAATTTCTTCTTTACACTCAAATAACATTGAATTTGCAATTATTTCTGATGGTGAAAATCTAGCTATCTCGTCTAATAATATTTCAAAATTATTTTCTTCTTTTATTTCACTACTGTAAAATTCGCCTGTTGATATATCACATACACTTATTCCAAAATAAATCCCACTTTTGTATATGCTCATTATATAATTATTTTTCTTTTCTTCTAATAAATTAGATTCAACTATTGTTCCCGGAGTTAATACTCTTATTACCCCTCTTTTTACAATTCCTTTAGTTTTTTTAGGATCTTCTAATTGTTCACATATTGCTACTTTATATCCTTTTTCTATTAATCTTGCAGCATATGTTTCTGCAGCATGATGTGGCACTCCAGCCATTGGTGCTCTTTCTGCTTGTCCACAATCCTTGCCTGTTAGTGTTATTTCTAATTCTCTTGATGCTATTATTGCATCTTCAAAAAACATTTCGTAAAAATCGCCTAATCTATAGAATAATATGCAATCTTTATATTGTTCTTTTGTTTCTAGATATCTTTGCATCATTGGTGAAAATTCTTCTTTTTCTGCCATGTTTATTACTCCTTTTTTCTATAAATTGAACAAAAGTGCACAAAAGGGACAGTCCTTTTTGTGCATTTTGCACTTTGGGGACAGTCCTTTATTGTTAATAAATTTTAAGGAGTGTCCCTTTTGTGCATTTTGCACTTTAAGGACTGTCCCTTTTGTGCATGTGGTCATTCTCCTCTTAGATACCACATATGTTCTGAAATTATTTTTAAGTCTATTACTTTATTTACTAATTCTTTTTCTCCTTTAAATATTACTACTTTATTACTGTCCGTTCTTCCTGTTAATAGTTCTGGATTATTTTTACTTGGTCCTTCTACTAATACTTTTTGTATTGTCCCTACATATTTTTTGTTATTTTGTTCTATTTGACTTTCTACTAATTCTTTTAATCTATTAAATCTTTTATGTTTTATTTCTTCTGGTATCTGATTTTCCATTCTATCTCCTGGAGTGCCTACTCTTCTTGAATATATAAACATATATACTTGTTCAAAACATACTTTTCTTACAACATCTAGTGTGTCTTCAAAGTTTTCTTCTGTTTCTCCTGGAAATCCTACTATAATATCTGTTGATAATGTTAAATTGGGTATTTTATTTTTCATTTTTTCTACAAGTGATAAATATTGTTCTTTTGTATATTTTCTGTTCATTACTTTTAATACATTTGTGCTTCCAGATTGTAATGGCAAATGTATTAATTTACATACTTTTTCGCAATCTGCAATTGCTTCTATTACGTCATCAGTAAAGTCTTTTGGATGTGGTGATACAAATCTTATTCTTTCTATTCCTTCAATTTTATTTACTGCTCGTAATAATGTTGCAAATGAGTTTATTCCATTATATTCTATTCCTTTTTCTTTCCATTGTTCACTTCTCAAATATGAATTAACATTTTGTCCTAATAATGTTATTTCTTTATATCCTTCTTTTGCTAAACTTTTAACTTCTTCTAAAATGTCTTTTGGATGTCTACTTCTTTCTCTTCCTCTAACATATGGTACTATACAATAACTGCAGAAATTATTACATCCATACATTATTGTTACAGATGCTTTTATA
>CALXJW010000028.1 GCA_944388725.1 uncultured Clostridia bacterium
GTAGAACGTGGATTTTTAGATGTTGTTTTTTGGTCAATTGATATTGCTGGTGATAAACCTTCTATTGATTCTACATCTGGCTTTTCCATTAGTCCTAAAAATTGACGTGCATATGATGATAAACTTTCTACATATCTTCTTTGTCCTTCTGCATATAATGTATCAAATGCTAGTGAAGATTTTCCTGAACCTGATAGCCCTGTTATTACAACCAATTTATCTCTTGGTATTTCTATATTAATGTTTTTTAAATTATGTTCTTTCGCTCCTTTTATAACTATTTTATCATTCATTCTAATTCTCCTATTCAAATTTTTCTAGTTTTAATATTAAAATTTATTTTATTAAATCATTTTTATATTATACAATATTTTTACAAAAATAACAATATTTTTTGTTTTTTATATTTACATAAATATGTTTTTGATGTATAATATTTTTTGGCTTTTAGCTAATATAAAACATTTGGAGGTAGTTTGCAATGTTAGAACACATCTCTCGGTCTGAAAAGCTTCAAGAACGCATTCAAGAGTTTCTTGATGACCCGAACAAATCTTCCATGGACGACCTGATAATGTACAGCAGTGAAGTACGGCGCCTCGGAAAACTCTTTCCCACTGTCACAATTGAGAAAGTGAGCATTTTCAAAGGCTCTTTGTACAACTGCACTGCGACAAAAAAATAGTTTCAGGCTATATTGGAGGTAAAAATGTCTCGTTATTTTGACAAACTCGAAGAAGACAAAGCACTTATAAGAGCGTTTGTCAGCAATCCCAATTCAACCTCCATGGTAATGAATCTGGATGGTGGCAAAATCCGTAATTTGGAAGTAGCATTTCCCGAATTGACTTTCAAACGCGATTCTGCTTACAAATACGGATTGTTTGAATGCACCATCACTAAACCTCAAGAATAAGTTTCATTACCAAACTGTTTAAGGGCGCCACTCCTTGTGGTGCCCTTTTTCTATATTATTTTTTCTAATTCTTTTATTTTATCTCTTATTTCAGCAGCTTTTTCAAATTCCATTTTACTTGCATATTCTAACATTTCATCTGTTAATTTATTTATCGTTTCTTTAATATCTTCTTCTTTTTCTAATTTATACTCTACACCAATATCCTCTGTTTTTATTGCTCTTATTGTTTCTCTTACAGATTTGTTTATTGTTTTTGGTATAATATGATTTTTCTCATTATATTCTTCTTGTATTTTTCTTCTTCTATTTGTCTCACTTATAGCTTTTTCCATTGAATCCGTAAGTTCATCTGCATACATTATAACTGTTCCTTCTGTGTTTCTTGCAGCTCTACCTATTGTTTGTATTAATGAACGTTCTGAACGTAAAAATCCTTCTTTATCTGCATCTAGTATTGCAACTAATGATACTTCTGGAATATCTAATCCTTCCCTTAAAAGGTTTATTCCAACCAATACATCAAATTCGCCCAAACGCAAATTTCTTATAATCTCCATTCTTTCTAATGCCTTTATATCCGAATGCATATAATTTACTTTTATATCTAAACTTTTTAAATATTCTGTTAAATCTTCTGCCATTTTCTTAGTTAATGTTGTTACTAAAACTCTTTGATGTTTTTCAGTTCTTATTCTTATTTGTTCTAATAAATCATCTATTTGATTTGTTACTGGTTTTACTTCTATTTTAGGGTCAAGCAATCCTGTTGGTCTAATTATTTGTTCTACAACATTATCTCGAGAATGTTCTTTTTCGTAATCTGCTGGTGTAGCACTTACAAAAACAACTTGATTTATTCTTTCTTCAAATTCATTAAATGTTAATGGTCTATTATCATATGCAGATGGTAATCTAAATCCATATTTTACCAAAGAATCTTTACGTGCTCTATCTCCATTGTACATTGCTCTTACTTGTGGTATTGTGGCATGTGATTCATCTATTAATAGCAAGAAATCATCTGGAAAATAATCAAATAATGTAAAAGGTGGACTTCCTGGCTCTCTTCCACTTATATGTCTAGAATAATTTTCTATTCCTTGGCAAAATCCTGTTTCTTTCATCATTTCTATATCAAAATTTGTTCTTTCTTGTATACGTTGTGCTTCTATTAACTTATTTTGACTTTTAAAATATTCCACTCTTTCTTCCATTTCCTGTTCTATTGTTTTAATTGCTCTTTCCATTTTGTCTGATGTTGTAACATAATGTGAATTTGGGAATATCATTACATGTTGTCTTGTTCCTACAGATTTTCCTGTTAATGGATTTATTTCACTTATTTTTTCTATTTCATCTCCCCAGAATTCCACTCTTACTGCAGATTCTCCTTTATCTGATGGATATATTTCTAAGATATCGCCTTTTGCTCTAAATGTTCCTCTTTTAAAATCCACTTCATTTCTTGTATATTGCATATTAACTAGCTTTTTTAGAACCTTATCTCTTGATATTTCCATCCCTGGTCTTAATGATACTATCATATTTTCATAATCTATTGGGTCTCCTAATCCATATATACATGATACAGATGCTACTATTATTACATCTCTTGTTTCAAATAATGACGCTGTTGCTGAATGTCTTAATTTGTCTATTTCATCATTAATTGATGCATCTTTTTCTATATATGTATCTGATTGTGGAATATAACTTTCTGGTTGATAATAATCGTAATAGCTAACAAAATACTCAACATTATTTTCTGGAAAAAACTCTTTAAATTCTGAATAGAGTTGTCCTGCTAAAGTTTTGTTATGTGCTAAAACTAGTGTTGGTTTTTGCACTTTTTGAATTATATTTGCCATTGTAAAAGTTTTTCCTGAACCTGTAACTCCAAGTAAAGTTTGAAATTTCTTGCCTTCTTTTATTCCTTTTGATAAATATTCTATTGCTTTTGGTTGGTCTCCTGTTGGTTTATATTCTGATACTAATTTAAACATTGTTCCTCCTTTTGTAATTGATTAAAATATCTAAAGTGTCTTTAATCACAAATTTTATATTATTAAACTATTTTTTAATTTATATTAAATATCTTTTCCTAGTGTATCACTATACATCTCTATTTCATCTGTTTCTGTTCCATGTACAAATAAAAATTCTTCATAAGCTTCACATTCTTGTAATATTTTTTCAAATCTAACAACAAATTCTTCTCCAAAATATTCTCTTCCATTACTTAAATTAATCATATTCTTCTCCTATATTTCTTACAAATAATTAATGGAGTGTCTTTTATATTTCACTCCATTTTAATTATTATGCTACTTTAATTCCTGTATCAATAACTTCTTTTATAAAATAATTAGAAGCTTCTTCAAAATCTTTCTTTTTTATTGGATGTGGTTCAATTCTAGTATCTATATCCCAAGTCATTCCCATTAAATTTGCCATACTATCATATATATCATCAAAATCATCTGATATAACTGCAATATCTATATCACTATCTTCATTTTGTGTTCCTTTTGCATAAGAGCCAAATAATATAATAGCACTAATATTATAGTGTTTTTTTATTTCTTTAATAAATTCATTTATACTATTTAAAATATCTTCGTTTATTGCTCTTTCAACCATATTAATACCTCCTCAATATTCTTTACTTGTTTAGAAGTATACTCATTTGTACATTTTTCTTCAAAACTTTTTTATAATCATCATATCTGGCACTTATATTGAATGTATTTATAATTTGTATTTTTTCTCTTATCTCTTGTGATACATATAATTTTGCTTTTTGTGAAAGTAATATTAAGTTATGTGTTTTTGGTGCAATTGGGTTTTGTGGATTATTTTTAGCATAAATTCCTTTTAACATTTTTTCTATTACCAAATGTCCTATAAATAAGCACCAAGTGTTTTTTCTATTTTCAAACAAAACCATCATTGTATCAAAATCACTATTAGCACTATCAAACCAATAATTCATTAAATCTATATTATTCATAAAATTATTCCTCTTTCAATAATATATTTTATTATACCATAAAATTAATTACAATACTACAATTCTGTAATTATTTGTATTTTATCAAATAATTTACTCATTAATTTTTTATTTAATATGCATAATATTCTGTTCCTAAGTTTTGTAATCTAGCAATTCTTTCATTATAATTAGGATGTGTAGAATTTAAAGCTTTTAAAAATCCATTTTCTGATGGAACATCTACACTAATTTTATCAAGAGCTTTTGCTAACTGATTTCCATAACCTATTTTAAATGCAAATTTATCTGCATCATATTCATTTGCTCTCATTGACATATATATAAATAACATACAAACTTTTATCCATGCCCATACACAAAATGTAGAAATAGCTCCAAATAATATCATAAAAAATCCCGCTATTTTATTTCTTGTATTAATTGCAAATAATGAACATATACCTAAAATAATCCATGAAATTATTTTTATAAAAACCAGAATTACAGATATGAACAAATTAGAACCACCTATAATAAGTTGTATTTCTGAATCTCTATTTGAAAAATGTCCTAATTCATGTGCTAAAACTCCCATTATTTCTTCATCTGATAATTTAAATAGCCCTGAAGTAACACATAGTGTTCTTCTTCCTATAGCATAAGCATTTGGCATAGAATCATATACTACTTTTAATTTTATAGATTTCACCATTTTAGGATTTTCTTTTACAGCTTTATTATAAACAATTTCTAATAAAGGTATTATTCTTATTTTCATATCTATCCTTTTTATTTTTCTACCACCCGCTAGCAAAACAAGCACCGCTTCTCCTATTGGAGAAAGAGATATAATGATTCCAAATACATATAATATAAATATCCATTGAGCATATGTAAAATCTTGAAATCCAGCAGTAAACACATATAATATTAAAGTAAAATTTAAAATACAAAATAGTATTGTTCCTATATTTGAAAAACGAAATATTTTATTTATTAAATCCATTAATTTTACTCCTTTTATAGTTTATCTAAAAATCCTTTTAATTCTGCTTTTTTCGGAAATACATATGGCTTAACTTGGAATGTACTTTTCAAAGAATCTGTGTAATATACTGTATTGTCTTTTAAAGATTTTAGTGATACATCATCTATTAAGTTATTTGCTTCATTATCATTAAGTGAAAATACATATCTATCTGGAAATTTTGGAAGCAAATTTTGTCCATAATACATACATTCTTTTACACTTTGAAATTCAAGAGATGTTATTATAAAGTTAATTCCATATGAAGAACCATCATCTATTAATTTTACTAATTTACCACTAACACTTTCTTCAGATGATGAACTACTACTTCCAAATTCAAAGAATGATGTTGGATTCATTGTTGTTTCTTCTTCTTTTTCTGTTTCTCCTTCAATATAATCACTTTCTTTAATTTTATCTCCTTTTAAGATGTTTTTCAAAAGATCAATATATTGGAAGTTTCTTATTATAATTATTAATTGTTCATTTCTTGTATTTTTCTTCGCATCTAAATAAAAATCATATGCTCTTCTTATAAATTTAATAATATCTCCTCTATCTCTAGCAACTTCAAATCGATTTCCAAATTTTAAAAATTCGTTATAATATGATTTTTCTGGTATTTCACCTTCTAATATCACATCTCCATCCATACACAATACTTTTGTGTTTTTATTTAATAATATTCCTAATGTGTATAAATTAACTAAATTTTCATACATTTTTTCATTTGATCCACAAATTAATGTATTGTGTTTACGTTTTTTATCAAAAACTATATTTAATGGTGGTGCAACTTTTATTAGTAAACCTATTGGAATTGTTACTAATGTTTCGTTTGTCATTTCTTCTGGTATTACTTTTAATAATTCTGTTGTTTTATTTCCTTCAAATGATTGCATATTATATTCATAATCAGCAAATTTATCTGCTATTAATTCTAAATATTTTTTCTGTGTTTCATCATCACAATATGCAGCTCTTAATCCAATATTGCTTTGTTCTGTATATTCTTCATTTAATACAGCTGTACCTATTGGTCCTTTCATCATTTCTAAAGCTTTTGTTTCATTTTTATCTGTAAATAAATATCTTGCATCAAATTCACCACATTTTAAACCGATTCTTATTCTCATTTGCTCTATGGTTCCACTATCTAATGATAAGTCTGTAATAATTTTAGTTGATTGTGTAGCCATTAATAAATGTATTCCATATGAACGTCCTTCTGTAACTATTCTTTTGGTTAATTCTGCACAATTCTTTGCAACCTTACGATTACTTGAATCATTAAACAATATCTGGAATTCATCCATAATAACTAAAATTTTAGGCATCGGTTTACCAGAAAAACTGATATATTCTGATATTTTAGAAGCATTTACAGATTTAAACTTTTCACTTCTTCTTTCTATTTCTGCAACTAAATCTTCTAATATACTTTCACCAAATTCCTGCATTGCATCTAAAGCTATTAATTTAATATGTGGTAATCTATATGAATCATATATTTTAAATTCTGTTCCTCCCTTAAAATCCATTAAATATAAATTTAATTGATCTGGAGTATAATGTAGCATTGCACTCATTATTAATGTATGTAATAAAGTTGATTTTCCTGAACCTGTTGCACCTGCCATTAATGCATGATGTGAAGAACCTTTTCCAAAAGTAATTGGTACTATTGTTTCTCCGTCTCCAATTCCTATTGGTATACTCAATTCTTTATTTGAATTTCTTTCAAATAGATTTTTATCTAATATGTCTTCAAAAGAAAATCCTTTTCCTTTAATCTTGATATCTATTTCTTTGTATTTATTAATAAATTCATCTATTTTTGAATATGGTAATGGTTCTTTAATTAAAATTGGTAAACTAAATGGTTCAATTAAATAATTTTTGTTTGTAATTTCTAATTTTGAACAATATTTTTGTATTCTTTCTACAACTTCTACTTCTTTACCATAAGAATTATATTGAATATCTTTGTTATATCCTATTAATACATATATTCCACATTTAGAGCCATTTTTTAATATGTTTTGTAAAAGCTCTATACTCTTTTCTTCAAACCCTGATGGAAAATCATATATTGCAATTAAACTACAATTTTCCATTTTATTTGGATTATTTTTATTATATTCTAATATATTTTTATATTTATTTCCTAATTTATTTTGTATTAAATCATCTATTCTTTTATTTACACTTTCTAAAAACTTTGTAACTTTTTCTTTATTTGTATAAATTTCCTCTCCAAAAACTTCTGGACATTCTTTTTTAAAGTCTAAAAATTGTTGTATACTACTTCCTTTTTGCTCACAATCTATAATTGGAAAATTAATTTTAGAAACAGGAAACATTGATAATACAGACCATATAAGATGTCCAAAAAAATCTATCATATTTTTTCTTGTTTCTTCCGAATATGTTGCTAAAAAGTTACACGAATTTTCAAAATCCATGAATAGTGGTAATTCAATTTTTCCATTTGGGTTTCTAAATTCTTTTTGTATTTTTTCATATCCATAACAGTCGGTAAAAAGGTCATTTGGATATTGTGTAATTCCTACTGGAATTTTATTTATATATTTAGTATTTTCATCTGGTGATACTCCAAATTTTTCATCATATTCTGACATTATTTCTTTTATATTTTTAATATTCTCTTCTAATTCTTCTTCATCTTTGCTATCCATTAATTTTTTTATATCTTTTGGTAGTGCTATTCCTCTATTTCTAATTCCTTCACTTATCAATATATATTTTGAGAAAAAGCTATTAAATTCTATTTTGTTTAGCATTTCAAAACTTTCAAATGGCATTGTTGCATATTCAAATCCATTAGATGTTTGTTTTATACATAAGCAATGTGATTTTATATTATTTATACTGTTTATTAATTCTTTAGAGGTTCTATTCTCATCAAAATTTGATGTACCAGCAATTATTACATATATACCGCATTTTTGTCCATATGTAATTATATTTTTTAAATATGAAATTGTTTGTTCATCCATTCCTTTGGGGAAATCAAATATTGTAAGCACTTCTATTTTATAATTATAATCCGGATTATCTTTCTTATATTCAAATATATTTTTATATTCTGTTCCCAATACTTCTTGAGAAATATAATCCACTTTTTCATTAAGCTCATATATTTTTTGAATTGCTTCTTCTTGACTCACTAAAAATTTCTCATTAAATAGTTCTGGCATTTTCTTTTTAGCATCAAAATATGCAGATACACTATTGCCATGATTTTCTATATCTATAACATTAAATGTTAAATTTGTAACATGAACAGATGATAAAAATGAAAACATTATTCCTTGCACCATTTGATTACATAGCATTTTTCTATCTTCATCTTTTTCTATATATATATCATATGATTCTCCTATAGATGAGATTAGTGAAAATCTTATTTTACCATCTACTATTATTTCTTTGCATTTTTCCATAACAAAAGAAATTAAAGTTTTAGATTCTACAAATTCACTTATATTAAAATCTATATATCCTGTATATAAAATATCATTTTGTACTCCATCTATCGTATTAACTTTGGCAAATGTTTTTTTGTTTTCTTCTATTATATGTGACATCATTTTTATTAAATCTTCTGGTAATAATTCATTAAATCTTTTTTCTATTTCTTCAGAAATACTATTTAGTTTATTTCTATATTCTTTTTCTGTTTTTTCTCTAAATTCTTTCTGCGACTCTAACATTTCCTCTTTTTGTAAATTATGAGTATTTCTCATTTCGTTCATTGTTTCTTCTTCTACAGAATTTAATTCATTTTCAATTTCTTTTACAAAGCTTTCTACTGTATTTTGAAGAATAATTAATTCCTCATAATCTTTTTTTCTTTTTGAAGAAAACATATAATTTAATCCATTTAAAAGTGATGGCAAAATATCTGTAGAATATCTTTTACTAATTTCTGTGAATTGTTGCTTTATATTTTTTAATATTTCAAAATAATCCATATTTTCTAAAAATTTATCACTTTTTTTGTTTGATAATTCTTCTAGTTTTTTCTTTTTCGTTTTTGCATAATATTTATCAGCAGTAGATAATTTTTTATCCATATCCATTATCTGTTGTTTTATTCTATTTGCTTCATTAATCATGTTTGCTGAATTTTTTTGTATTGAATTTATTGCATTTTGGCAATCATTTTCAAATTTTTTATTTTGCATATTATATTCTGAAATAATCTGATTATTTTTAGACTGATAGTTTTTTTGCGTTTTTATTATTTTTTCATCCATCTCTCCTAATAATGCTATTAATTCATTAATTATATAAATTATTTTTTTATATGAAATTGGTTTTATTTCCATTTTATATTATTTCTCCTTTTATTTATCTTCTAATTCATATTTACAAGTACATTTTTCTTTACATTCTTTTTTATTAAATCCTACTACTAGTGATGTAGTAATTTGTAATGGATAACTAAAAATCTCAAGCATTTCTCCTCCAATTTCTGGATTGTTTGTATTACAAACAATTGTATATTGTTTTAAATGGTTTAATAATCTTGGTATATAATCTTTATTATTACTATTTAATATATCTATAATAAGCTTGATTCCAATTGTTGTTATAAAATTAATATCTACAGAAATTCCTGGTTCGAATTTTACTGTTTCTATGTCTTCTTTATTTGAGTAAACATGATGATTCGCTTGAACACGAGAAGATACATTTGCTCCTCTTCCTAATGCACATTCATAACATGGCATTCCTTTATTTGGTAAATAGTAAAATATTTCTCCTGCACAAGCTCTTTCCCAAAATCCAAGAGAAATAAAATATGCTGAATAATAAATACTAATTCTATTTGCATATACATCTGCTTCTCTATTATCTGCACAACCAACAAATATTGTTTCTTCTGGTTTACAAAATTCATCTAAAATACTTTTTGGTAGATTTTCTACAACTCCTTCGTATTTTTCTATATGTACACTAGGATTTATATTTTTTAACTTTCGTGTTAATGCATTTATTTTTAAATCTCCTACATCTTCAATTCCACATTGGTGTCTACATATATTATGATATTCCATAACATCTGGATCTACCAATAAAAAGTTTCCAACTCCAGACCTCGCAAGTTCCATTGCAACTAAACTTCCAACTGACCCACAACCTAATATAACAGCTCGTTTTTTAGACATTATATCTGTTTCTAAAATTCCTCTGTTTCTAGAAAATATATTTTGATATAAACTATATTCTTCTATTTTTAATTTTTTACCTTTACTATAAAATTCTATACTATTATCTGTATATATAGCACAAAAATCATCATTATTCGGTGTACTTCCTTGTGGTAATATATCACATAAAAAATCACCTTTATCTTGTAATTCTATTGGAAACACATTATAAATATTTGTGTCTTCAAAAAATTTTCCATATATTTTACTTAATGTTCTATTTTTTAATTGTTCATCAGAAATAAATACTATTTTTTCAATTTCATCTCCAAAAAAATTCTCTTTCATAAATTATCTCCACCTTTTTCTCTATTTATTTTCAATAATTCACCTATTATTTCATCTTTATTTAAAATAGTATACATTTTATCTTTTAGTTTGTCTGGTGATTTTAATTTTAAATATTCAGGTGGTATTAACTCATCTCCAACTTTATATTCAATTTTTTTGTATTTACAAGGCTGTGCAACATGATACATTGTAAATCTAAATTCCGGATCAATATTTACTAATCCTGATATAGCACCTTGTTCTCTTATTTTTGCAAATTTAGTGTTTGTCCCATCATCTGTACTAGAAAAAACATCATAAGAACCTGGATGTCTATGCCATAATCCTATAAGGTCTAATGGTTTATCATATAATTTAGCTATTTTATTTATTAAATGTTCTGTGTATTTTTGGTCATATTCAAAATATGTAACTGTAAATATTGAATTTGGACCTGGATCAATTGTTTCTATAATATACCATTTATCATCTACTACTGTACCAAGAAATAATCCTCCTGTTTCTGTTCTTATTTTTTCCATAGTTTCTGTCATAACTGCTGTATATGCTCTATCCGAGAAAATTACCTGCATAATTAACCTCCTAAAAAATATAAGTGCTTACCTTATGCTATTGGGTAAACACTTAATAAAATTTAATAATTGCCTTCTAAAGCAACATCATCACTTATTTCACCATTCAACCACATTTCACATAATACTATCCATTTGCATGCCCAACTTAATGCTGATGCTGCAGATGTTGATCTGTTTTGACCAGCTTTAAAATATTTAGGGTCAGCTGTACAAATAAAATATTCTTCATTTCTTCCGAAATTACCTCTATATATATGTGGTAAACCTAATCCTAATCCTTTTTCTGGTTTAATTGGTAATTTACTTGCGATGTCTTTTAATCTTGGAGATACGGGAAGAATTTGTATTGAACCTCCATATTCTCCTTCTGCAGTATATGGATGATTATTTTTATATATTAGCATCAAATCCCACTCCATTCCATTAGGTCCTGATGGTCTAACTTTGCCTCTCCAATATAATCTTCCTGTTCCATCTTGTAATTGATTTATTGTAAAAGATGGAAAAAACTTTTTCATTGCTCTTACTTCTGCTTTATATAATTCTGGATCTCTTTCATACCAGTAAAATCCCATTTTTATTTCCTCCTTTTTCTTATGCTAGTTTTCCTTCTGGAACAGCTATAGCCGGAGTTTCTTCTCCTTCTACCTCTTCTTTAAATTCTACTTCTCCTGTAGGTGTTACAACTACCTCTCCATTTGTTCTTAAGGCTTCTGCTAATGCTCTACGGCGTTGTGCTATTGCATCATTATTATTTTCTTCCATTTTTCTACCTCCTATTATTTTACTCTGTAACAAATGTTCTTATTATTTCTCCGTTCTCTGCAATTCTTGTTGTAGCAACTCTTAACATTTGATCAGCAACTTCTTCACCTTTTTCTACAAGTAATTTAGCATATGAATTGTTAAATAATTCTCCACCTTCTTGCATAAGTTTAGCAATATCTTCTTTTGGTTTTCTTGCTCTTACATCCATATATACCATAAAATCTTGCAATTCTCTTATTGCTTGTTTATCACTATTTATTGCTTTATTTGCTTTTATTAAATAGTTTGTATATTTTACTAATTTTACAATTGTTCTTACTAAACATTGTAATGCTACAAATAAAAACTTAATTGCTCCTGCTATAAATTTTATTATTCCTGTTAATATAGATCCTCCAGATGCTGCCTCAAATAATCCCGAAAAGATATCTATAAGTGACGAGAATATTGGTTTTAATGCAACTAATAATGAACCTCCTATTGCAGCACAAATTATTACTGTAACAGCTCCACCATCTGCTCCAATTACTGCTCCTAGTACAACACCTATTATTGTTAAAATGTATTGAAACATTACTATATTTCTATTTTTTCTTAATTCTTTTTTATCTGCATCAAATAATGCTTTACAACAATCAAAGCATAAATATTTTCCAGCATATTCGCCAGAACCCACTGAACATGTTTCTGCACAATCTTTACATATATTTTGGCCACATCTAGCACATTGTGCTACTGCTGGACGATTTGGATGGTTTTTACATGCAACACCATCAAATTTTGCGTCTGTTGGTGCTTCAAATGTTGGTATATCCTCCTCTGGTGGTGTAAATGTTGGTATTTC
>CALXJW010000029.1 GCA_944388725.1 uncultured Clostridia bacterium
CCATTGCATAATTATTTCTTTTATGCTATTATTTTAGTAATATTAAACAAAGAATATGTGGTGAAAAAATGAATGTAATAGATAAAAAAATTAAACTTAGCAATAAAATATATCCATATTTAGTAGGGCTATCTGATGATTTACTATTCTGGGCAGCAATAAATACCATATTTTTAACAACAGTAAAGATGTTTTCAGCATCACAAGTTAGCCTTTTAACTGGAATTTCAGGATTAATTACAATATTATCTCAAAACATTGTTTTAAAAATAATTAAAAAAATTGGGAATTTAAAATCAGTCAAATTAGGATTATTAATGTTATTTATTGGCGGAGTTATAATAACTTTTGGGAGTTCTTTTATATCCATACTGATAGGTGAAATATTTTATAATATTGCCTTTCTTTTTAAAGGAATGGAGAGTGTTATTTTAAGAAGAAACCTAAAATATCAAAACAATGAAAATGCTTTTATTCAAATTCAAAGTAGAAGTAGCTTAGTATATGCTATTTCAACAATGATATGTTCTTTTATAGCAGGTTATATATTTAATATAAATAATTATTTGCCTATGTTGATATGTGTAATTATATGTTTTTTTAATATTATACTTTCTCGTTTTTTATATGAATGTAAAGATATTGAAGAAAATGAAACTAAAACAAGTACGCCGTTTAAATGGACTAAAATATTATTTATTATTGTTTTAGTATATGGATTATTATATGGGACTTTAGAAACAATTCAAGACAATGGGAAAATATTTATACAATATTTTATGCAAAATTACGAGTCTATAGATAAAACAGCTATATATTTATCTATAATTATTGCTTTTTCTAGAATATCTAGAGTGATATCAGATTTAGTATTTAGTAAAATATATAATAAAATTAAAAATAAATTTATCATATTATTAAATATTATTTTAATATTAGCTATATTTTTTATAATTTGTGGCAGTTTTATTCCTGTAAGTACTATAGGAATTATTGTTATGGGAATTGGATTTTGTATGGTTTTATGGGCAAGAGATCCCATTATGAATTTCACAAAAAATGCATTATTAAATAATTGTAGTAAAGAAAATCAACAAACCGCAATGCTAAAATTTAATTTATCTAGAAGAATTGTTAAATGCATTTTAGCCACTTTAATTAGTTTTATATTACTTAAAGTTGATATAATTTATATTATGGCATTATTACTTATTCTTACAATAGGATACTTGACTATTACTATAAAATTATATAAATTGCTTTGTATTGACAATTAACATTGTTTTTTAAACTGTTGTAAAAAGCATTAGTTTTAGAAAAAATTGATATTAAAAAAAACTAATGCTTTTTTCATTTAATAAAGTTATTTTTCTACCGTTTACATCAATAAAACCTTCCTCCTTTAAACTTTTAATTTCGCGAAACATAGCAGACCTATTAATTGCAAGGTAATCAGCAAGTTCTTTAAAAGAAAAAGGTAAATAAAAATAATTTAATCTACTTTTTCTATATTCAAGATTAAAATATTCTAAAAGTTTATCACGAATTTGTTTTTTTTCTAAAATCTGTATTCTTTTATTAGTTTCTCTATATTTTGAGCTAATTATATCAAATAAATTACTAAAAAAGATATTAAAATATTTATATTTTATATTTTCAGCTTTCATAATTCTCTTATAATCTATAACTAATACACTAGTAGGTTCTATAGCTAAAATATTACAATTCTCATCATTTATAAGAGACATATTAGTTCCAAAAACACTATCTTTTATTAGATGTTCAACTAATATTTCATTACCATTATAATCAATATTAACTATCTGAGCAGAACCTTCTAATATAATAGCAATAATATTATCATTTTTAATAGTAAGTAAAATTTCATCATCTTTTTTAAAATTATATATGTTAACACTTAATAGACGATATAGTTTATCAATCTGTATTTGTGATAAACCCTTAAATGGATTTTTCATATTTATCGAATTCCTTTCCTTCAAAATTGTTTATAAAATTGCAACAACTTTTAATAAATTGTTTTAATAATCGTTTTGATTAAACTTTTAAATATAATAAAATTGAAATATAAGTATTTTATAAAAATATTATAAAAAATTTTCAAGAAAAATGTCAAAAAAATATCCTTGAAAAATAAACAAAAAAACAAAAAGTAACATAAAATCTAACCATAAAAAACATTGCGAATTATTATGGAAAATGCTTAGAAATAAACAAAAATCGCAATTTTAAATTATTTTAACACAAAAATAAAAAAGTTGCAAGTGCAACTTCTTTATTTTATTTTTTTTTGATATAAACAATACGATGAATACAAAATAAGTATTACATATGAACAAAATATTATAATTTCAAAAGAAGCAAAAGGGGGAACCAAGTGATGAAAATAGTAAAAAGGGATGGACACATAGTAGATTATGATCAACAAAAAATAAAAATAGCTATAGGAAAAGCAAATAATGAAGTAAAAGGAAAAGAAAAAGTTTCAAAAGAAGAAATTAATGAAATAATTAAGTATATAGAAGAGTTAAACAAAAAAAGAATACTTGTTGAAGATATACAAGATATAATTGAAGAAAAGTTAATGGCTTTAGGTAAATATAATCTAGCTAAAAAATATATTACATATAGATATACAAGAGAGTTAGTTAGAAAAGCTAATACAACAGATAAGTCTATAAAAGAATTAATTGAAGGTGAAAATGAATATTGGAATAGTGAAAATTCAAATAAAAATGCAGAAGTAGTTACTACACAAAGAGATTACTTAGCAGGAATAACAAGTACAGATATTACTAGAAGATTTTTATTACCAGAAGATATTGTAGAAGCACATGATAAAGGAATAATACATTTTCATGATGCGGATTATTTTGCACAAAATGCACTTCATAATTGTGAATTAATTAACTTAGATGATATGCTTCAAAACGGAACTGTAATAAATGGAGTTATGATAGAGAAACCACATAGATTTCTTACTGCTGCAACAATTGCAACACAGATTATATTAGCAGTTACATCTTCAAGCTATGGTGGAGCAACAGTTTCACTTACACACTTAGCTCCATTTGTAAAATTAAGCTATGAAAAATACTATAAGAAATATAAAGAAAGAAATTTAAAAGAAGAAGATTGTAAAAAATTTGCAATGCAAGATACTAGAAAAGAAGTGGAAGATGGTGTACAAACTTTTAATTATCAAGTAAATTCAATGACAAATACAAATGGACAAGCTCCATTCTTGTCAGTATGTATGTATTTAGGTGAAACTGATGAATATAAAGACGAATTAGCAATGATTATAGAAGAATTTTTAAAACAAAGAATCTTAGGATTTAAAAATGAAAAAGGTGTATATATTACGCCAGCTTTTCCAAAACTTCTTTATGTTCTTGAAGAAGACAATATTCATGAAGACAGTAAATATTGGTACTTAACAAAAATGGCAGCAGAATGTACTGCGAAAAGAATGGTTCCAGATTATATATCAGAAAAAGTAATGAAAGAATTAAAGAAAAACGAACTTGGTGATGGAGATTGTTATCCATGTATGGGATGTAGATCATTCTTAACACCAGATAGAGCGATGAGCTTGGGAAATATTGCAAATGCTAAAAACTATGTTAAAGGAAAAGGAAAATATTATGGAAGATTTAATCAAGGTGTTGTAACCATTAACTTACCAGATGTAGCTTTAACAGCTAATGGAGATATGGATAAATTCTGGAAAATATTTGATGAAAGACTTGAATTATGCCATAAAGCACTTCAAATTAGACATAAGAGATTAAGCAATGCAACAAGTGATGTGGCACCAATTCTTTGGCAACATGGAGCACTAGCTAGATTAAAGAAAGGCGAATCTATTCATGAATTACTACATCATGGATACTCAACAATATCACTTGGATATGCAGGACTATATGAATGTGTTAAGGTAATGACAGGACATTCACATACAGATAATGGGGAAGGAAAAGAGTTTGGATTAAAAGTAATGCAACATTTAAATGATGCATGTGCAAAATGGAAAGATGATGAAGATATAGATTACTCTGTTTATGGAACACCAATAGAATCAACAACATACAAATTTGCCAAATGTTTAAAAGAAAGATTTGGTACAATAAAAGGAATAACAGATAGAGCATACATAACAAACTCATATCATGTTCCAGTATTTGAAGAAATAGATGCATTTTCTAAATTGAAATTAGAAAGTGAATTCCAAAGATTAAGTCCTGGTGGAGCAATATCATATATTGAAACACCAAATCTACAAAATAACTTAGATGTAGTTTTTGAAGTAATACAATTTATATATGATAATATTATGTATGCAGAATTAAATACAAAATCAGATTATTGCCAAAAATGTGGATATACAGGTGAAATTCTAATAGATGATAATTTAGAATGGTATTGTCCAAATTGCGGAAATAGAGATCATAATACATTAAATGTAGCAAGACGTACATGTGGATATATTGGAACTAATTTCTGGAATAAAGGAAGAACACAAGAAATAAAAGAAAGAGTATTACATATTGATAATAAAAAAGCCTAAAATATTAAATTTAATAATTTTAAAGCATAAAAATGCTTATAAAAAACGAAAAGAGGGACGAATATAAATGAAATACAATTTAATAAGAAAAATGGATATTTCAAATGGACCAGGAGTTAGAGTATCAATATTTATGCAAGGATGTAGTTTCCATTGTAAAAATTGTTTTAATAAAGAAACTTGGGACTTTGAAGGTGGTCAAGAATTTACAGATGAAACAATTAATAACGTATTAAATTTATGCGATAAAAATGAAATAAAAGGATTATCAATATTAGGAGGAGAACCAATGCATTCAGCTAATATTGAAGGAACAACAAAGCTTGCAAAAGCATTTAAAGAAAAATATCCTGGAAAAAATATATGGGCATGGACAGGATTTAGATATGAAGATATAAAAGATAATGATGTTTTTAATTATGTTGATGTACTTGTTGATGGACAATATCAAGACGAATTACATAGTCCAACATTAAAATGGAAAGGTTCATCTAATCAAAGAGTAATAGATATAAAAGAAAGCAAAAAAGAAAATAAAATTTGCTTAGTTTAAAAATGTTTTAAAATATTATCACATATATCATATTGCATATAATGATGACATTACAATGCTTTCAAGTGATTGATTAAAATATATACTTTTAAATGAGCTAGGAGAAATCAAAAAATATGGATGTAATAAATAGGAAAAACATAAATTTAATTTAATAATTAAAAAACTAGAAAAGAGCAGAATAAAATCTGCTCTTTAATATTAAGTTACTTATAAAACTGAATTTAATACATTATTTTAGTGTGAGATAATAAAATAGTAGAACCATTCCACTCCATGAGTAATGATATAAGGAACGAAATGGGTAAAAAATTTCAAAAAAGATTTAACAATATTAATTCATTTGGTTGACTATTATGCTGAAAAAATGATATGATTTCATAGTAAGTATAATGATTAAAAGTTATGAAAAAATAGTGAGTTTTGTAAATAAAAATAATATAATAACAATTTGTAATTATAATGAAAAATAAAAAAGGAGATTAATATTTATGTTAGAAGAATATATAAAAAAATTAAGACCTTTTGTGATAGAATTATTTGAAAAAGATTCAAGTGGACATGATATTAGCCATTTAGAGAGAACAATGAATATTGCATTACATCTTCAAGAAAAAGAAGGGGGAGATAGAATTATAATAGGTATTTCTGCTTTTCTTCATGATGTTCATAGAATTATGCAAAATGAAACAGGAAGTTTTGTTTCTCCAAAAGATTCTTTAAGTACTGTTAAAAACATATTGTCTAATATTGATTTAACACAAGAACAAATAGATAGAATATGTTATTGTATAGAGTTTCACGAACAATATAATTGGAACGGAAACAATGTAAAGGATTTAAATGCATTAATATTGCAAGATGCTGACAATCTTGATGCAATAGGAGCAATAGGCATAGGGAGAACTTTTTCCTATGGCGGTTCTCATAATGTTGTTATGTATAATGATAAGATTCCACTAAAAGAAGAGAGTTATTATGCCGAATCAAATGGAGATGATGAATCAACTATACATCATTTTTATCATAAGTTATTTAAGCTTGGCGACAATATGAATACAAATACAGCTAAAAGATTAGCTAAAGAAAGAACAGAATTTATGAAAAAATTTGTTGACGAGTTTTTAAAAGAATGGAATGGAGAGAAATAACATATGTTAGATACAGGTTATTTATATGCTAAAGATCAAAATAGAATTTTTATAAATACATGCTTGGGTTGTAATGGTGCTTGTACTTATTGTTACTTGCCTAAATTCTATTCACTTGTTTCCGATGAAATGCTAATAAAAAGAAGTCTTAGAGGTATTTGCAATGTTTATTCAAGAAGTTCTCAAGTCATGCAAACTTATATAAAAAGATTTAGAGATTTTGAAGGATGATAGGAATATTTATGAAAATTATAGAAAAACATATACAAGTTAATGATTATTTAACAAAATCTAATTTACCAGCTAGTGATTATGTAATAAATCCTTATGTTGGTTGTCCTCATGGATGCAAATATTGTTATGCAAGTTTTATGAAAAGATTTACAGGACATAAAGAGGATTGGGGAAATTTTATCGATATAAAACACTGTGATAAAAAAATTAGTGTAAATAAGCTAAAAAATAAAAGAGTATTTTTATCTTCAGTAACTGATTGTTATAATCCATTTGAAGAAAAATACCAATTAACAAGAAATATATTAAAACAATTAATAGATGTAGATTGTGAATTAAATATTTCAACTAAATCAAAGTTGATTTTAAGAGATATGGACTTATTAAGGCAAATGAAAAACTTAATAGTATCAATGTCTATTAATACATTAGATGAAAACTTTAAAAATGATATGGATAATGCTAGTTTGATACAAGAAAGGTTACAGACTTTAAAAGAACTTCATAATAATGGAATATATACAGTTTTGTTTATGTCGCCAATATTTCCATATATAACAAATTTTAAAGAAATTATAGAAGTAAGTAAGAAATATGTTAATGAATACTGGTTTGAAAATTTAAATTTAAGAGGAGATTACAAAACAAAGATATTATTTTATATCCAAGAAAAATATCCTGAATTAATAGATAAATATAATGATATTTATATTAGGGGAAATAAACAATATTGGTATGATTTATCAAAAGAGATTCAAGCATATTGCGAAAATAAAAATGTAAAATATATAAACTACTTTTATCATGAAGAATTGGTGGAAAATAAGAAGAAAAATATTTAAAAAAGGAGCGAAATATTATGATAGATTTACATATTCATACAATATATTCGGATGGAGATAAGACAGTAGAAGAAGTATTAAAAATGTGTGAAAAAAGAAAATTAGAATATATATCAATAACAGATCATAATAATTGCGAGGCTTATTATGATGAAATATTAAAAAACAATAATATTTTTAGTGGTATAATTATAAAAGGATGCGAAATAAATGCAGAATTTCAACATAAAGCTATTGAAATACTAGCATACAATATTGATACAGATATCATTACGGAATGGAGAGAAAAGTATTATTCAATAGATCAAATTAAAAACAATACAAAGAAAATCTATGATAGATTTTTGAATATATTGGATAAAAAAGGTATTATATATAATAGAGAGAATATAAGGCCACAAAAAGATGAAAAAGAATACATAGAAAGACCTATATGGGAGGAAATTGTTAAACATCCAGAAAACAAAGATATTATAGGAGAGGAATATTTCAACTCATTAGGAATATTTTTTAGAAAAGAAATTACAAATCCGAATAGTGAATATTTCTTAAATAGAGTAGGAACTTTCCCCAAAGTAGAAGAAGTTGTAGATATTATTCATCAAGCAGGCGGAAAAGCATTTTTAGCGCATCCATTTGAATATAAATTTGATGATACTATTAAATTTATAAATGATTTAACGCAAAAAGTAGAATTAGATGGTATAGAATGTTTTCACCCATCATCTTCTGATGATAATAAGAAAAATATTCTAATAGATTATGCTAGAAAGAATAATCTATATATTAGTGGTGGAAGTGATTATCATGGAAAGCTAAAACCAGATATACAAATAGGTTTTGGAAGAGGTGATTTAAGCATTTCTAAAGACTTGATAGAAGAATGGTTATAAATACATCTAACTATTATAAATAAAGAGGCGAAGTTAACGATGGGAAAAGAAAGAGTAACTCATTTAAATTCAACAGCTTGTTATTGGAAAAAAGGCAATAAAGTATTGATGATTAAGTTTTCAAAAAAATAGGGACAAGCATATGCTCTTCCTGGTGGAAAGTTCAAAACTGGAGAGACGCCATTAGATTGTATAACCAGAGAATATTATGAAGAAACGGGGTTGACTTTAATAAATCCAAAATTTCAAGGAATTTCTTATTGGCAAGATAAAACTGAAGGAATTATATTTATATACACAGCAGAAAAATATGAAGGAATATTATTAGAAACATATAAAGTTAGGAGATGTGTTTGATATTATGTTACAAGAATTTTATGATAGAATAAATCTTGAAAATGACTTATCTCAATTAGCAAAAATAATATGTCAAAAATATAATTTAGGAAAATTCTTATCAGAAGATATTATATTAGTTGGATATGAAGATTTTAATTTTATATTAACAACGAACAAAGGTAAGTATTGTGTAAAAATATTTAATAAAGAAAGAACATATAAAGATGTAAAGTCATACATTGATAGAATAAAATTAGCAAATACATTAGAAATAAATACTCCAAAGATTTATGAAAGTAATAACAATGTATTATGTGAGATTAAATTGGATGATGTTAAATTTATACTATGTGTATTTGAATATATAGAAGGAAAGAGTTTTTACGATTTAAATGAAATTCCGAATGAAAAAGAAATTAAAAATATCATTTTGCAAATGGCTCAAATACATAATTCAAAATTAGATTCGGATTTTATTTATGATAAATGGACAATCACTAATTTTATTAAAGAATACAAAGAAAAACGAAAATATTTAGATAGAAAATATATTAAAACTTTTGAAAGTTTATTAAAAAGATTAAATAATGTTAAATTAGATAATCTACCAACTAGCTTTGTTCACGGAGATATTATTAGTTCAAATGTTATGAAAGATTTAAATGGCAAATTATGGATTATTGACTTTGCTGTATCTAATTATTTGCCTAGAATTGTTGATTTGGCAGTAACATCTTGTAATTTATGTTTGAATCCAGATGACAAAGCAAAAACAATAAAAAGTACAAAGATGATATTAGATGAATATCAAAAGTATAATAAATTAACCAATTATGAATTAGAATGTTTTCCCTTATTTTATGATTTGGCTAATGCAATGGGAATATTACAAATTAGTTATTTAATTAGTCTTGGAGAAACATCTGATGAAAATACATTCTGGCTAACAGAAAGTGAAAGAGGACTAAATTTTAGCACACCAGATTTTTGGGAGAAAATTATTTATTGATTTTTTACTAACTATAAATGTAAGGAGATTATTCTATGTTTGAATTATTAGAAGTACAAGAAAAAGACAAGGATGTAATTTATAATTTAATGCAACTATATACTTATGAATTGAGCCTTTTTGAAGATGAAACAACAAATTTTCAATTATTAGACAATGGTGTGTTTAAATTAAGTAAGTATATAGACTTGTATTGGACAGAAGAAAGAAGGCATCCATATATTTTGAGATGTGAAGGTAAACTGGCGGGATTTGTATTAGAAAGATACAATGAAGATGAAATGAATGAGATAGCAGAATTTTTTGTTTTAAATAAATATAGAAAATTGGGAGCAGGAACATTTATGGCAAATGAATTGTTTAAAAAATATAAAGGAAAATGGGAAATAAGAACTTTGATAAAAAACGAACGAGCTCAAGAATTTTGGAGAAAAGTTGTAAAAAGTGCTAGTAATGGAATTTACGAAGAACATTTAATAAGAAATAATACTAGATATGCTTTTTATTTTGAAAATTAGTAATTAGATGAGGTAAAATGATGAGTAAAGTTGCTAACATATTAAATATGTTACAAATTTTAAAGGATAAAGATATACATAGTATCTCAAGTCTAGCAGAAAGGTTAGAAGTATCTGAAAGAATGATAAGACAATATAAATTAGAACTTGAGCAAGCAGGAATATATTTAAAATCATATACTGGAAAATATGGTGGCTATAAAATTGATGATAATAATAACTTTTTTAAGATAGAAAATAAAGTAAAAGAAAAAATGTATATTATTATGAAAAAAGCTATAGTAGATAAAAATAAAGTAAAGATAAAGTATAAATCAGTAAATTCAGGGATGAGCGAAAGAATTATACATCCGGCAGAGTTGTTTATATATATTGATAAATGGTATATTGCAGCATTTTGCGAGTTGAGAAATGAAATAAGACTCTTTAAACTGGATGATATTATGGAATATGAGGTCTTAACAGAAAAATATATGGATAAAAATACAATAAAAAAATAATTGTGACAAAAATATTTCCTCAATATATGATATTATAATCATATGGAGAATTTTTTAATGCGGAAAAAATATTATTATTTAATTTAGATAATACTCTAATTGATGATGATTGAAATAGAAGATATACTTATAATTGGAGATGAATTAGAAAAAGATGCTTTAGGTGGTATTAAAAACAGAATAGATACTTGTTACTTTAACATGAATGAGATTACTAATAATACGAATTTAAAACAAACTTATGAAATCAATAATTTAATATAATTAAAAAATATTTTATAAAGGAGAAATTGTAAATGAATGAAATAGTTTTTGTAACACATAATAAAGGGAAAATAGCATCTGCTAATAAACGATTAAAAGGAGTAAATTTCAAAGTATTTGAATATGAATTAGAAGAACCAAGAAGTGATGATATAAAATATATATCAAAATATAAGGTAATGGAAGCTTATAAATTAGTAAACACACCATGTATTTCTTTAGACTGTGGATTTTGGATTGACGAATTAGATGGATTTCCTAAGGCTTTTGTTAATTTTGCATTAGATACAATAGGGGTAGAAGGCATACTAAAATTAATGGAAGAAAAAGAAAATAGAAATTGTAAATTCACTGAATGTTTATCTTATTATGATGGAAATGAATTACATCAATTTATGGGGAAACATGAAGGAACTTTATCTAAAAAGATATTAGGAAATGATACAGATAAAAAATGGTCTGATTTATGGTATGTATTTAAACCTTATGGCTACGAAAAAACTTTAGCTCAAATGTCCGATATTGAAAGAGAAAATAGAATAAAATATAAATCAGTAGATTCAATGAGGGAATTTTCAAAATGGTATAAAGAACATAATTTTTGTGACAAAAAATGAAACATTTTATTTTTACGCTATCTAGAGTAGATAAAAAAGGAGAAAAGAAATGAATAAAAAAGAATTATATAAAGATGAAATAATTAAAAACATTATCTTTGATTTAGGAAATGTTATATTAAAAGATAAACCATCCATAGTTTTAAAGAAGATGAAGTTGAATGAAATAATGTATAATAGTATAAAAAGTAATTTCTTTTCAAATTGGGATAAATTAGATTTGGGTGAGATTAGTTTAGAAGAACATTTTAATAAGTGTGAATTTCCATTTGAAATAGATGATAAGGTTAAATATCAATTATTAAATTATTATAAATTTAGACCATTTAATACTGAAGTTATAGATATTATAAATCGATTAAAACTAAATAACTATAATATATATGTTTTGTCAAATAATAACAAAGATGCTATGAAATATTTGATGAATTTGCCATTACTAAAATCTGTAGATGGATGGATAGCTTCTTGCGATTATCATATACTAAAACCAAACGCAGAATTATATCAAATACTATTTAAAAAATACAATTTAAATCCTAAAGAATGTTTTTTTATTGATGATAATAATGAGAATATAAATACTGGTAAAAGATTAGGCATGAATGGATATGTATTAAACCTTAATAATTCTGGTATTTTTGGATTATTAAATAAATTTAAAGAAATTAATATAAATATTGATTAGAATTTTTGAAAACTGCATAGAAAAAAAGTATTAACCAAAATCCATTGATTAATACCCTTTCAGACTTTTGCAATTTCTTAAAGTTCCATCAAAATTGCTATCATATGGTCGAGGCGACAGGGATCGAACCTGCGACCTCATGGTCCCAAACCACGCGCGCTACCAACTGCGCTACGCCTCGATAAAATTTAAGTATAATGAATTATTCATAAAGCACTTAAATAATATAGCATATTTTTTTCGATTTTGCAAGACTTTTTAAGAAAAAAATACAAATTCTGTGACTGGTAAGTGAAAATGTCTCAAAAAATAATTGTATTGGTAAATAAAAATGTCTCAAAAAAAAGAAACTAT